>NZ_JAKUFT010000373.1:0-201 GCF_022663605.1 Bacillus cereus group sp. BfR-BA-01379 | reverse complement strand
TTCCGTGTTTCGTTTTGTTCAGTTTTGAGAGAACTATCTCTCATATATAAATGTATGTTCTTTGAAAACTAGATAACAGTGTAGCTCATATTTTTTAATTTTAGTTTGGTTAAGTTAGAAAGGGCGCACGGTGGATGCCTTGACACTAGGAGTCGATGAAGGACGGGACTAACGCCGATATGCTTCGGGGAGCTGTAAGTA
>NZ_JAKUFT010000372.1:0-203 GCF_022663605.1 Bacillus cereus group sp. BfR-BA-01379 | reverse complement strand
TTGCTTGGCGACGTCCTACTCTCACAGGGACAAGGTCCCAACTACCATCGGCGCTAGAGAGCTTAACTTCCGTGTTCGGTATGGGAACGGGGGTGACCTCTCTGCCATCATCACCAAACTATGAAGGCATATTCCTTCAAAACTAGATAACATTTGCTACATATTATATGGTTAAGTCCTCGATCTATTAGTATTCGTCAGCT
>NZ_JAKUFT010000371.1:0-204 GCF_022663605.1 Bacillus cereus group sp. BfR-BA-01379 | reverse complement strand
GCGACTGTTTAGCAAAAACACAGCTCTCTGCGAAGCCGTAAGGCGAAGTATAGGGGGTGACACCTGCCCGGTGCTGGAAGGTTAAGGAGAGGGGGTAGCGTAAGCGAAGCTCTGAACTGAAGCCCCAGTAAACGGCGGCCGTAACTATAACGGTCCTAAGGTAGCGAAATTCCTTGTCGGGTAAGTTCCGACCCGCACGAAAGG
>NZ_JAKUFT010000370.1:0-204 GCF_022663605.1 Bacillus cereus group sp. BfR-BA-01379 | reverse complement strand
AGAGCTTGCTCTCAAGAAGTTAGCGGCGGACGGGTGAGTAACACGTGGGTAACCTGCCCATAAGACTGGGATAACTCCGGGAAACCGGGGCTAATACCGGATAACATTTTGGACTGCATGGTTCGAAATTGAAAGGCGGCTTCGGCTGTCACTTATGGATGGACCCGCGTCGCATTAGCTAGTTGGTGAGGTAACGGCTCACCA
>NZ_JAKUFT010000369.1:0-205 GCF_022663605.1 Bacillus cereus group sp. BfR-BA-01379 | reverse complement strand
GAGAATGCCGGTATGAGTAGCGAAAGACGGGTGAGAATCCCGTCCACCGAATGCCTAAGGTTTCCTGAGGAAGGCTCGTCCGCTCAGGGTTAGGCAGGACCTAAGCCGAGGCCGACAGGCGTAGGCGATGGACAACAGGTTGATATTCCTGTACCACCTCTTTATCGTTTGAGCAATGGAGGGACGCAGAAGGATAGAAGAAGCG
>NZ_JAKUFT010000368.1:0-205 GCF_022663605.1 Bacillus cereus group sp. BfR-BA-01379 | reverse complement strand
GTAGTTGGGACCTTGTCCCTGTGAGAGTAGGACGTTGCCAGGCAATTCGGAGGATTAGCTCAGCTGGGAGAGCACCTGCCTTACAAGCAGGGGGGCGGCGGTTCGATCCCGTCATCCTCCACCATTTAGCCGACTTAGCTCAATTGGTAGAGCAACTGACTTGTAATCAGTAGGTTGGGGGTTCAAGTCCTCTAGTCGGCACCAG
>NZ_JAKUFT010000367.1:0-206 GCF_022663605.1 Bacillus cereus group sp. BfR-BA-01379 | reverse complement strand
CGCGTACCGCTTTAATGGGCGAACAGCCCAACCCTTGGGACCGACTACAGCCCCAGGATGCGATGAGCCGACATCGAGGTGCCAAACCTCCCCGGCGATGTGGACTCTTGGGGGAGATAAGCCTGTTATCCCCGGGGTAGCTTTTATCCGTTGAGCGATGGCCCTTCCATGCGGAACCACCGGATCACTAAGCCCGACTTTCGTCC
>NZ_JAKUFT010000366.1:0-206 GCF_022663605.1 Bacillus cereus group sp. BfR-BA-01379 | reverse complement strand
TTAATTCCACGCCACCTTTAGTTAAGCCATTTTTAGCAGTAACAGAAACGTGAGTTGGTTGGCTTTTCTTGATAGTGAAAGGAATCGGTGTTTTATTTAAATCATAATCTTTAGGAGCTTTCGTTTCAACAAATTGATAATCTCCTGGTCGTAAATTAGAAGCAGAAACTTTCCCGTCTTTATCAGTAGTTAAATTCGTGCGAACA
>NZ_JAKUFT010000365.1:0-206 GCF_022663605.1 Bacillus cereus group sp. BfR-BA-01379 | reverse complement strand
CCAAAAGAAGAAAAAACTAAAGAAGAAACAACAGAAGTATTAAACAAACAAAGTGTACAAGAAAAAGTAGAAGTAGAAGTACAAAAAAAACAAAATGTACAAGAACAAGTACAAAATAAATCTGAAGTATCATCAAGTGAAGAAAATAATAAGAAATCAAAACTTCTTCCTCAAACAGGTGGAGCATCAACAGAAGCTACTTCTGT
>NZ_JAKUFT010000364.1:0-206 GCF_022663605.1 Bacillus cereus group sp. BfR-BA-01379 | reverse complement strand
GATTGTAAATTCTGCATTTGGCAGTTTCGTATTCCCATCCGCTATATCTACTTTCGTTATTTCTAATTCACCTTCTACCTTCTTATCTTGAACGATATGTTTAATAATTTCCCCATTCTCTTTGATTTCAAATGAGAACGTCTCTTCATTTATTACATAGCCATTCGGCGCTATTGTTTCTTTATACGTGTACTTTCCGTATGGTA
>NZ_JAKUFT010000363.1:0-207 GCF_022663605.1 Bacillus cereus group sp. BfR-BA-01379 | reverse complement strand
TTGCTTGGCGACGTCCTACTCTCACAGGGACAAGGTCCCAACTACCATCGGCGCTAGAGAGCTTAACTTCCGTGTTCGGTATGGGAACGGGTGTGCCCTCTCTGCCATCATCACCAAACTATGAAGGCATATTCCTTCAAAACTAGATAACATTGCTACATATTATATGGTTAAGTCCTCGATCTATTAGTATTCGTCAGCTCCACA
>NZ_JAKUFT010000362.1:0-207 GCF_022663605.1 Bacillus cereus group sp. BfR-BA-01379 | reverse complement strand
CGGTTTGCGGTACAGGCACCTTTTATCTCGCTAGAAGCTTTTCTTGGCAGCGGGGAATCAAAGACTTCGCTCCATAAGGAGCTTCCCCATCACAAATCAGCCTTCACGATAAGCGGATTTGCCTACTTATCAGCCTAATTGCTTGGACGTGCACAACCAATCGCACGCTTCTTCTATCCTTCTGCGTCCCTCCATTGCTCAAACGAT
>NZ_JAKUFT010000361.1:0-207 GCF_022663605.1 Bacillus cereus group sp. BfR-BA-01379 | reverse complement strand
CGCTTCTTCTCACGTTTTGGTTCTTCTTTTTGGACAACTGGTTGCCCTACTGCGACCGCTGCTTCTTCTACAACTTGTTGTTCTTCTGCAATCGGCGCTTCTTCTACAACTCGTTGCTCTTCCGCAATCGGTGCTTCTTCTACAACTTGTTGTTCTTCCGCAATTAAAACATCCGCAAAGCTTTGAACATTTTTCTTCGTTTGTTCA
>NZ_JAKUFT010000360.1:0-207 GCF_022663605.1 Bacillus cereus group sp. BfR-BA-01379 | reverse complement strand
CCGAACTGTCTCACGACGTTCTGAACCCAGCTCGCGTACCGCTTTAATGGGCGAACAGCCCAACCCTTGGGACCGACTACAGCCCCAGGATGCGAGGAGCCGACATCGAGGTGCCAAACCTCCCCGTCGATGTGGACTCTTGGGGGAGATAAGCCTGTTATCCCCGGGGTAGCTTTTATCCGTTGAGCGATGGCCCTTCCATGCGGA
>NZ_JAKUFT010000359.1:0-207 GCF_022663605.1 Bacillus cereus group sp. BfR-BA-01379 | reverse complement strand
CTTCTTCCGTTACTTCTTCGCTTCCTTCTTCGCTTCCTTCTCTCTTTTGCTTCGCTAATGCCGCTGCTTTTGCTTTTGCCACGGCGGCTGCCTTCACTTTCGCTTTGGCCTTTTCTTCTTCCGTTACTTCTTCGCTTCCTTCTCTCTTTTGCTTCGCTAATGCCGCTGCTTTTGCTTTCGCGGCCGCGGCTGCGCGCCGTTTTGCTT
>NZ_JAKUFT010000358.1:0-208 GCF_022663605.1 Bacillus cereus group sp. BfR-BA-01379 | reverse complement strand
GAACCACAAGTGGAAGAAAAACCAGTGCAGCAAGTAGTGGTAGAACCACAAGTGGAAGAAAAACCAGTGCAGCAAGTGGTAGTGGAACCACAAGTGGAAGAAAAACCAATGCAGCAAGTAGTGGTAGAATCACGAGTGGAAGAAACGCTAGTGCAACAAGAGGTAGTGGAACCACAAGTGGAAGAAAAGCCAATGCAACAAGTAGTGG
>NZ_JAKUFT010000357.1:0-208 GCF_022663605.1 Bacillus cereus group sp. BfR-BA-01379 | reverse complement strand
AACCGGTGGTTTTTGAATAACAGACGGCTTTTCAACTGGTTTTTCTATTTGAATTGGCTTTTCTTTTTGCACTTCTTTTTGTGGCTTTACCTGTACCTCTTTTTGCGGTTTTACTTGCATTTCTTTTTGTGTTTGTTGCATAGCAGGTTGCTGTGTAATTGGCGCTGATTGATACGTAACTTCTTCCTCATCTTCTATTCCAAGCGGA
>NZ_JAKUFT010000356.1:0-209 GCF_022663605.1 Bacillus cereus group sp. BfR-BA-01379 | reverse complement strand
AAGAGGTGGCGGTTCTAAAAAACGCGGCGGTAACGGAGGCGGATACCGTGATGGTAACCGTAATCGTAGTCGTGACGGACGCGGCGGTGGCGATGGTCGTAACCGTGATCGTAATCGTGATGGCGGTAGCCGTGGTCGTAAAGGTGAAGGTCAAGGTCGCCCTGGATCTTCAAATGGACGTGGCGAAAGAAAACATCATAGCCGTCCAC
>NZ_JAKUFT010000355.1:0-209 GCF_022663605.1 Bacillus cereus group sp. BfR-BA-01379 | reverse complement strand
GCTACCCCGGGGATAACAGGCTTATCTCCCCCAAGAGTCCACATCGACGGGGAGGTTTGGCACCTCGATGTCGGCTCATCGCATCCTGGGGCTGTAGGCGGTCCCAAGGGTTGGGCTGTTCGCCCATTAAAGCGGTACGCGAGCTGGGTTCAGAACGTCGTGAGACAGTTCGGTCCCTATCCGTCGTGGGCGTAGGAAATTTGAGAGGA
>NZ_JAKUFT010000354.1:0-209 GCF_022663605.1 Bacillus cereus group sp. BfR-BA-01379 | reverse complement strand
GTATCAGCACGTGCGACCACCCCATAGAAAAAAGCGGCTCTGAACGAGCCGCTTCCGCTTTAAGTATTATCCAGCTCCGGTGACTAGAACAGTCGGTCATTTCGCGCCTTCATTCGAGGCAAAAAGCGCCTCGTAATCAGGAGTTCCAACACCCTCCTGTTCTGAACGAGCCGCTTCCGCTTTAAAATCTATTATTGATTCAAGAACGC
>NZ_JAKUFT010000353.1:0-209 GCF_022663605.1 Bacillus cereus group sp. BfR-BA-01379 | reverse complement strand
CCCTAGAGATAGGGCTTCTCCTTCGGGAGCAGAGTGACAGGTGGTGCATGGTTGTCGTCAGCTCGTGTCGTGAGATGTTGGGTTAAGTCCCGCAACGCGCGCAACCCTTGATCTTAGTTGCCATCATTAAGTTGGGCACTCTAAGGTGACTGCCGGTGACAAACCGGAGGAAGGTGGGGATGACGTCAAATCATCATGCCCCTTATGAC
>NZ_JAKUFT010000352.1:0-210 GCF_022663605.1 Bacillus cereus group sp. BfR-BA-01379 | reverse complement strand
CACGGCCCAGACTCCTACGGGAGGCAGCAGTAGGGAATCTTCCGCAATGGACGAAAGTCTGACGGAGCAACGCCGCGTGAGTGATGAAGGCTTTCGGGGCGTAAAACTCTGTTGTTAGGGAAGAACAAGTGCTAGTTGAATAAGCTGGCACCTTGACGGTACCTAACCAGAAAGCCACGGCTAACTACGTGCCAGCAGCCGCGGTAATAC
>NZ_JAKUFT010000351.1:0-210 GCF_022663605.1 Bacillus cereus group sp. BfR-BA-01379 | reverse complement strand
GTAGTATTAACAGCATTAATCGTATTTCTATCAAGCATATTAGTATAATAGAAGTTTTAAATTATACAAAATGAAAGGAGAATGAGGAATATGAGCAGTGAACAAGTGTTACAAGTAACAAAAACAGATTTATTAGGATCATTAGGTGGAGCGGTAGTATTAACATCATTTATTCTATTCCTTGCAAATATATTAGTATGATATATATAA
>NZ_JAKUFT010000350.1:0-210 GCF_022663605.1 Bacillus cereus group sp. BfR-BA-01379 | reverse complement strand
CCCGAAAGCCTTCATCACTCACGCGGCGTTGCTCCGTCAGACTTTCGTCCATTGCGGAAGATTCCCTACTGCTGCCTCCCGTAGGAGTCTGGGCCGTGGCTCAGTCCCAGTGTGGCCGATCACCCTCTCAGGTCGGCTACGCATCGTTGCCTTGGTGAGCCGTTACCTCACCAACTAGCTAATGCGACGCGGGTCCATCCATAAGTGACA
>NZ_JAKUFT010000349.1:0-211 GCF_022663605.1 Bacillus cereus group sp. BfR-BA-01379 | reverse complement strand
CGGTTTTTCTTCTTTGATTTCTTCTGTTATTTCTTCTTCAACTTGCTCTTCTTCTGGTTTTACATGAATTTCCGGCTTCTCCGTAACTTCTGGCTTCTCTAGCTCTTTCGGTTCTTCTGTTACCTTTGGTGTTTCCGGGTTAGTTGGAGCTTCCAGTTCTTCTATCGATTCTTCTTTACCTTGTTCTTCTACTTCTGTTGCTTCATGTATC
>NZ_JAKUFT010000348.1:0-211 GCF_022663605.1 Bacillus cereus group sp. BfR-BA-01379 | reverse complement strand
TTGGTATGGCATTTGATATGGCATCATATTCGGTGGTTGATTGTTATCCATTATCGGCATCATGTTTGGCATTTGATTGTTATCCATTATCGGCATCATATTTGGCATTTGGTTGTTATCCATTATCGGCATCATATTTGGCATTTGATTGTTATCCATTATCGGCATCATATTCGGCATTTGAGTGTTATCCATTATCGGCATCATATTT
>NZ_JAKUFT010000347.1:0-211 GCF_022663605.1 Bacillus cereus group sp. BfR-BA-01379 | reverse complement strand
AGTACAAAAACGGAAGATAGCCAAAAAACTGAAGACAGCCAAAAAACTGAAGACAGCGCAAAAGCTGAGAACAACTCAAAAGCTGAGAACAACTCAAAAGCTGAGAACAACACAACAACTAAAAACAATGCAAAAACTGAGAACAACACAAAACCTGAAAATAATACAAAACCTGAAGCAGAATCTAAAAACACACAAAAAGAGCAACAAC
>NZ_JAKUFT010000346.1:0-211 GCF_022663605.1 Bacillus cereus group sp. BfR-BA-01379 | reverse complement strand
ACTGCTCATATTCCTCATTCTCCTTTCATTTTGTATAATTTAAAACTTCTATTATACTAATATGCTTGATAGAAATACGATTAATGCTGTTAATACTACCGCTCCACTTGCCGATCCTACGAAGTCACCTTTTGTTACTTGTAATACTTGCTCTTTCATTTTGCATTCTCCTCTCTTTTTCTTTTATTACAAAACTTCTATTATACTAATA
>NZ_JAKUFT010000345.1:0-211 GCF_022663605.1 Bacillus cereus group sp. BfR-BA-01379 | reverse complement strand
CATCATTTCTCCGAAAACGAAAAAAGATAATATCGTGTCGCCACAAGTGAAGAAAGAAAACGTAGGAAATATCGTGTCACCGCAAGTGAAGAAAGAAAATGTAGGAAATATCGTGTCACCGCAAGTGAAGAAAGAAAATGTAGGAAATATAGTATCACCAAATGTATCGAAAGAAAATGTAGTTATTCCACAAGTTATACCGCCAAATATT
>NZ_JAKUFT010000344.1:0-213 GCF_022663605.1 Bacillus cereus group sp. BfR-BA-01379 | reverse complement strand
AAAACGAAACACGGAAACTTATATTGATGAACAGCGTTCATCAATTCTCCATAGAAAGGAGGTGATCCAGCCGCACCTTCCGATACGGCTACCTTGTTACGCCTTCACCCCAATCATCTGTCCCACCTTAGGCGGCTGGCTCCAAAAAGGTTACCCCACCGACTTCGGGTGTTACAAACTCTCGTGGTGTGACGGGCGGTGTGTACAAGGCCC
>NZ_JAKUFT010000343.1:0-213 GCF_022663605.1 Bacillus cereus group sp. BfR-BA-01379 | reverse complement strand
GTAACAAAGGAAGAAGCGGCGCAACTGCAGCAAGATAAAGCGAAAAAAGAAGCAGCGATTAAAGAACAGCAAAAAAGTGAAGAAGAGAAAAAGAGAATAGCACAAGAACAGCAAAAAAATGATATGGCCAAAAAAGAAGCGGTGATGAAGGACGGTCAAAAGAAAGAAGTAGCAAAGCCAGTTGTACAAGGTGAAAAATTGCCAAACACAGCA
>NZ_JAKUFT010000342.1:0-213 GCF_022663605.1 Bacillus cereus group sp. BfR-BA-01379 | reverse complement strand
AGAAGAAGTGGAAGTAATTGCAGAAACAGAAGCGCCAGAAGAAATAGAAGTAATTGCAGAAGCAGAAGAGTTAGAAGAAGTGGAAGTAATTGCGGAAACAGAAGAGCGGGAAGAAGTAGAAGTAATTGCAGAAACAGAAGTGCCAGAAGAAGCGGAAGTAATTGCAGAAACGGAAGAGCAAGAAGAAGTGGAAGTAGTTGCAGAAGCGGAAGT
>NZ_JAKUFT010000341.1:0-214 GCF_022663605.1 Bacillus cereus group sp. BfR-BA-01379 | reverse complement strand
TGCTAAATATGCAATTGATATAACGAAGAAGAACGATGATGATAAGGAAACTGGTGGAGAGAATCCAACAACACCGCCAACAGGTGAAGGAAATAATGGAGGAAATCCAACGACACCACCAACAGGTGAAGGTAATAATACAGGATCTGGACAAACTACAACGGATAATCAAAACTTAAAAGAAACAACAACTGTAAGTGAAAATAAAGAAGAG
>NZ_JAKUFT010000340.1:0-214 GCF_022663605.1 Bacillus cereus group sp. BfR-BA-01379 | reverse complement strand
AAATCAGGCACAGTACGCTTCGTAGACGGGCGTCATAGCTTGAATAAAAAACCGAACTTGGTTATTAAATAAAAAGTGCAATCGGCTCGTTCAGAATCGCAGGGCATTGGAGCTCTCAGCCATTCTAGCTACTGAAACTATGTTAAATAAAAGCGAAGACAAATTTTCTTGTCTTCGCTTCTTGTATTTGTGTTTCAACGTATTGATTAAAACT
>NZ_JAKUFT010000339.1:0-215 GCF_022663605.1 Bacillus cereus group sp. BfR-BA-01379 | reverse complement strand
ACTGCATGGTTCGAAATTGAAAGGCGGCTTCGGCTGTCACTTATGGATGGACCCGCGTCGCATTAGCTAGTTGGTGAGGTAACGGCTCACCAAGGCAACGATGCGTAGCCGCCCTGAGAGGGTGATCGGCCACACTGGGACTGAGACACGGCCCAGACTCCTACGGGAGGCAGCAGTAGGGAATCTTCCGCAATGGACGAAAGTCTGACGGAGCA
>NZ_JAKUFT010000338.1:0-215 GCF_022663605.1 Bacillus cereus group sp. BfR-BA-01379 | reverse complement strand
GCCGTGGCTTTCTGGTTAGGTACCGTCAAGGTGCCAGCTTATTCAACTAGCACTTGTTCTTCCCTAACAACAGAGTTTTACGACCCGAAAGCCTTCATCACTCACGCGGCGGTGCTCCGTCAGACTTTCGTCCATTGCGGAAGATTCCCTACTGCTGCCTCCCGTAGGAGTCTGGGCCGTGTCTCAGTCCCAGTGTGGCCGATCACCCTCTCAGG
>NZ_JAKUFT010000337.1:0-215 GCF_022663605.1 Bacillus cereus group sp. BfR-BA-01379 | reverse complement strand
AAGCTACCCCGGGGATAACAGGCTTATCTCCCCCAAGAGTCCACATCGACGGGGAGGTTTGGCACCTCGATGTCGGCTCATCGCATCCTGGGGCTGTAGTCGGGCCCAAGGGTTGGGCTGTTCGCCCATTAAAGCGGTACGCGAGCTGGGTTCAGAACGTCGTGAGACAGTTCGGTCCCTATCCGTCGTGGGCGTAGGAAATTTGAGAGGAGCTG
>NZ_JAKUFT010000336.1:0-215 GCF_022663605.1 Bacillus cereus group sp. BfR-BA-01379 | reverse complement strand
TCCCTATAATATAAAAAGAGCACCACTTTTTGGATGCTCCTCGTTATAACTATATATTATTTAATTTCCTTCTTTTGCTGGTACCATTTTTCCTTCTTGAGAATCTGTACCCTCTGTTCTTTCAACTGTTTTTGCGTTTCCTTTAGGAGTTGCTGGCACTGCATCTTTAGGTAAATCAAAGTTTTGTGAGAAAGACGTTGTTCCATCTACACTCT
>NZ_JAKUFT010000335.1:0-216 GCF_022663605.1 Bacillus cereus group sp. BfR-BA-01379 | reverse complement strand
TCCAGCGTTTTGCTGCTGATTTTGATCCGAGTTACCTTGTTTAGAGCTTTGTTGTTTATCCTGATTCGAGTCGTCTTGTTTAGAGCTTTGTTGTTTATCTTGATTCGAGTCATCTTGTTTAGAATGTTGTTGTTCATCTTGATTCGAGTCGCTTTGCTTAGAATGTTGCTGTTTATTCTGATCCGAGTCGTCTTGTTTAGAATGCTGTTGTTGATT
>NZ_JAKUFT010000334.1:0-216 GCF_022663605.1 Bacillus cereus group sp. BfR-BA-01379 | reverse complement strand
AGTTTGTACAGGATAGGCGGGAGCCATTGAAACCGGAGCGCTAGCTTCGGTGGAGGCGCTGGTGGGATACCGCCCTGACTGTATTGAAATTCTAACCTACGGGTCTTATCGCCCCGGGAGACAGTGTCAGGTGGGCAGTTTGACTGGGGCGGTCGCCTCCTAAAGTGTAACGGAGGCGCCCAAAGGTTCCCTCAGAATGGTTGGAAATCATTCGTA
>NZ_JAKUFT010000333.1:0-216 GCF_022663605.1 Bacillus cereus group sp. BfR-BA-01379 | reverse complement strand
CCTGGAAAGGTCCGTCGTAGAGGGTAACAACCCCGTAGTCGAAACTTCGTTCTCTCTTGAATGTATCCTGAGTACGGCGGAACACGTGAAATTCCGTCGGAATCCGGGAGGACCATCTCCCAAGGCTAAATACTCCCTAGTGATCGATAGTGAACCAGTACCGTGAGGGAAAGGTGAAAAGCACCCCGGAAGGGGAGTGAAAGAGATCCTGAAACC
>NZ_JAKUFT010000332.1:0-217 GCF_022663605.1 Bacillus cereus group sp. BfR-BA-01379 | reverse complement strand
CTTCCTTCTCTTTTTTGCTTCGCTAATGCCGCTGCTTTTGCTTTTGCCGCGGCGGCTGCCTTCGCTTTCGCTTTGGCCTTTTCTTCTTCCGTTACTTCTTCGCTTCCTTCTTCGCTTCCTTCTCTCTTTTGCTTCGCTAATGCCGCTGCTTTTGCTTTCGCGGCCGCGGCTGCGCGCCGTTTTGCTTCTTCCAAAGTCATTTCACTATCTTTTGGTA
>NZ_JAKUFT010000331.1:0-217 GCF_022663605.1 Bacillus cereus group sp. BfR-BA-01379 | reverse complement strand
TCAGGTAAGGATACCATACCATTACGTATGGTGGGTTTCCCCATTCGGAAATCTTCGGATCAAAGCTTACTTACAGCTCCCCGAAGCATATCGGCGTTAGTCCCGTCCTTCCTCGACTCCTAGTGTCAAGGCATCCACCGTGCGCCCTTTCTAACTTAACCAAACTAAAAATTAAAAAATATGAGCTACACTGTTATCTAGTTTTCAAAGAACATAC
>NZ_JAKUFT010000330.1:0-217 GCF_022663605.1 Bacillus cereus group sp. BfR-BA-01379 | reverse complement strand
CAGTAGAGTTGAAAGTGGAAAACGGTAAGGTACTGGCGAAGTATCCAGAGATTACGGATACAGAAGAAAGAAGTATCACTTTTAAAGTGAAAGTAAAAGAAGAAGTGAAAAAAGTAGTAAATAGCCCGTCACCGAAGTTAGGAGAAGAAGTAGAATACCGAATTAGCTTTAAAAACACGGTAGAAAGCGGAAAACTAACAGAGGTAAAAATAGAAGA
>NZ_JAKUFT010000329.1:0-217 GCF_022663605.1 Bacillus cereus group sp. BfR-BA-01379 | reverse complement strand
TGTTACTGCTACCAATAGCTTAACTAAGGGCGCTGTGGAATTAACTAAAGTCGACGACATTGACAACTCTACTCTTGAAGGTGCTATCTTTAAAATCGTTGATCAAAACGGCAACGACGTTCGTTCTGATTTAACTACTGACAAAGATGGAAAAATCTCTGTTTCTGATTTACGTCCGGGAGACTACCAGTTTATTGAGACGAAAGCTCCTACTCAT
>NZ_JAKUFT010000328.1:0-217 GCF_022663605.1 Bacillus cereus group sp. BfR-BA-01379 | reverse complement strand
AGTGGAGCCTAGCGGGATCGAACCGCTGACCTCCTGCGTGCAAGGCAGGCGCTCTCCCAGCTGAGCTAAGGCCCCATGTTTTTGGAAAATCGGGAAGACAGGATTTGAACCCGCGACCCCAACCTTGGCAAGGTTGTATTCTACCACTGAACTACTTCCGCAAGACATGTATGAGTTATTTTATTAAAAGTGCGGGTGAAGGGAGTCGAACCCCCAC
>NZ_JAKUFT010000327.1:0-218 GCF_022663605.1 Bacillus cereus group sp. BfR-BA-01379 | reverse complement strand
ATTTACTTGCCTTAGCAATTGTTTCAAGTGGTATACCAAGATCATGCATACTTTTAATCATTTGAATTTTTCCCTGCTGAACCCCTTCTTTTCGACCCTTTTCAATGCCTTTTTTTATTCCTTGTTCCATTCCTCTTTTTATTCCTTCTGTCTCTGCGTGGGCGAATTTTGCGGCTTCATCCATTAAAACTTTCTCCCTCGCGTCATAGGCTTGTCGG
>NZ_JAKUFT010000326.1:0-218 GCF_022663605.1 Bacillus cereus group sp. BfR-BA-01379 | reverse complement strand
TTTATGAAAAATATGGGATTCCATTTCCAATTAATTGAACAAGAACAGAGTGCGAAAAAGGAAGAGAAAAAGAAGGAGGAAGCTAAAGAGCATAAACCTCCTGTGACAGAGAAAGCAAAAGAGAAAGTAGCGGAGAAAAAAGAAGAAACGCAAGCACTTATCTTTAGTGGGCGTCAATTATTTGAACAGATGTATAAAGATTTCTATACTGAAGCCCC
>NZ_JAKUFT010000325.1:0-218 GCF_022663605.1 Bacillus cereus group sp. BfR-BA-01379 | reverse complement strand
CTATATAAATTAAGCATTTCCATTTCATATATGGAACATGCAACTTCTCTTTAAATGTTAAAAAAGGGAGAGGAAATAACTCCTCGCCCTTTTTACGTTTATTGAATTTCCTGTGTAACTTTTACATCTTCAGGATGATCGACAAGAGGCTTGACAATCGTCTCGACTAACTTCTTCATAGTCATTGCCTCAATTACTTACCTTGTTTAGATAAGTGG
>NZ_JAKUFT010000324.1:0-219 GCF_022663605.1 Bacillus cereus group sp. BfR-BA-01379 | reverse complement strand
TAAGGAAGAAACGAAAGTCCAAGAAGTAGTAAAGGCTAAAGAAGAAGAGAAAGCAAGAGAGATAGCAAAGGCTAAAGAAGAAGAGAAAGCAAGAGAGATAGCAAAGGCTAAAGAAGAAGAAAAAGTAAGAGAGAAAACGAAGGCTAAGGAAGAGGCCAAAGCAAGAGAAATAGCCAAAGCTAAGGAAGAAGAGAAAGCAAGAGAAATAGCCAAAGCTAA
>NZ_JAKUFT010000323.1:0-220 GCF_022663605.1 Bacillus cereus group sp. BfR-BA-01379 | reverse complement strand
GCCTTCCTCAGGAAACCTTAGGCATTCGGTGGACGGGATTCTCACCCGTCTTTCGCTACTCATACCGGCATTCTCACTTCTAAGCGCTCCACCAGTCCTTCCGGTCTGCCTTCACTGCACTTAGAACGCTCCCCTACCACTGATACCATTGGTATCAATTCGCAGCTTCGGTGGTGTATTTAGCCCCGGTACATTTTCGGCGCAGAGTCACTCGACTAGT
>NZ_JAKUFT010000322.1:0-220 GCF_022663605.1 Bacillus cereus group sp. BfR-BA-01379 | reverse complement strand
GCGTCCCTCCATTGCTCAAACGATAAAGAGGTGGTACAGGAATATCAACCTGTTGTCCATCGCCTACGCCTGTCGGCCTCGGCTTAGGTCCTGACTAACCCTGAGCGGACGCGCCTTCCTCAGGAAACCTTAGGCATTCGGTGGACGGGATTCTCACCCGTCTTTCGCTACTCATACCGGCATTCTCACTTCTAAGCGCTCCACCAGTCCTTCCGGTCTG
>NZ_JAKUFT010000321.1:0-220 GCF_022663605.1 Bacillus cereus group sp. BfR-BA-01379 | reverse complement strand
AATTATATCGGCGATTTTTCAGATATATCAGCGCAACTCAAATTATATCGGCGATTTTTCAGATATATCAGCGCAACTCAAATTATATCGGCGATTTTTCAGATATATAAGCGCAACTCAAATTATATCGGCGATTTTTCAGATATATCGACTTATCGACAAATCACGACACAAAAAAGGAAACACCATTACGCACCGGTGTTTCCTTTTTCTTTATACC
>NZ_JAKUFT010000320.1:0-221 GCF_022663605.1 Bacillus cereus group sp. BfR-BA-01379 | reverse complement strand
GGCTACAGTAAAGCTCCACGGGGTCTTTCCGTCCTGTCGCGGGTAACCTGCATCTTCACAGGTACTATAATTTCACCGAGTCTCTGGTTGAGACAGTGCCCAAATCGTTACCCCTTTCGTGCGGGTCGGAACTTACCCGACAAGGAATTTCGCTACCTTAGGACCGTTATAGTTACGGCCGCCGTTTACTGGGGCTTCAGTTCAGAGCTTCGCTTACGCTA
>NZ_JAKUFT010000319.1:0-221 GCF_022663605.1 Bacillus cereus group sp. BfR-BA-01379 | reverse complement strand
AGGATCATTTTTGTGACCTGTATTTGGAAGTTCTTTACCTTTATTTCGGTCATCTTGCTGTTTGTTTGTTTGTGTTTCAGGGTTTTCTTTTTCTAGTTCTTCAGAAGTTTCCTTACCATGTGTTTCAGGATTACCTTTTTCTAGTTCTTCAGAAGTTTCTTTACCTGTTTCCTCTTCTTTATTAGGAGGAGTAATTGGTTTATCATCTCCACCTGGTGAAG
>NZ_JAKUFT010000318.1:0-222 GCF_022663605.1 Bacillus cereus group sp. BfR-BA-01379 | reverse complement strand
ACAAGATGACTCGAATCACAATCAACAACAGCATTCTAAACAAGACGACTCGGATCAGAATAAACAGCAACATTCTAAGCAAAGCGACTCGAATCAAGATGAACAACAACACTCTAAACAAGGTAACTCGGATCAAAATCAGCAGCAAAACGCTGGAAATAATAGTATTTATGATTTTACGAAACCAGGAAAAGACCGTATTCATTCTCTACAAGATTTAAT
>NZ_JAKUFT010000317.1:0-222 GCF_022663605.1 Bacillus cereus group sp. BfR-BA-01379 | reverse complement strand
ATAAGACTGGGATAACTCCGGGAAACCGGGGCTAATACCGGATAACATTTTGAACTGCATGGTTCGAAATTGAAAGGCGGCTTCGGCTGTCACTTATGGATGGACCCGCGGCGCATTAGCTAGTTGGTGAGGTAACGGCTCACCAAGGCAACGATGCGTAGCCGACCTGAGAGGGTGATCGGCCACACTGGGACTGAGACACGGCCCAGACTCCTACGGGAG
>NZ_JAKUFT010000316.1:0-222 GCF_022663605.1 Bacillus cereus group sp. BfR-BA-01379 | reverse complement strand
CAGGATGAACGCTGGCGGCGTGCCTAATACATGCAAGTCGAGCGAATGGATTGAGAGCTTGCTCTCAAGAAGTTAGCGGCGGACGGGTGAGTAACACGTGGGTAACCTGCCAATAAGACTGGGATAACTCCGGGAAACCGGGGCTAATACCGGATAACATTTTGAACTGCATGGTTCGAAATTGAAAGGCGGCTTCGGCTGTCACTTATGGATGGACCCGCG
>NZ_JAKUFT010000315.1:0-223 GCF_022663605.1 Bacillus cereus group sp. BfR-BA-01379 | reverse complement strand
TATGCGGGTGTGGCGGAATTGGCAGACGCACTAGACTTAGGATCTAGCGCCTTTGGCGTGGGGGTTCGACTCCCTTCACCCGCACTTTTAATAAAATAACTCAAACATGTCATGCGGAAGTAGTTCAGTGGTAGAATACAACCTTGCCAAGGTTGGGGTCGCGGGTTCGAATCCCGTCTTCCGCTCCAATTTTCAATATGACATGCCGGGGTGGCGGAACAGG
>NZ_JAKUFT010000314.1:0-223 GCF_022663605.1 Bacillus cereus group sp. BfR-BA-01379 | reverse complement strand
TAATATTGCATAGGGTTTCCACGAAAAACCCAATTCGTATCATATATGCTTATGAATTTTTAAAAATTACTTTATTTGACAATGGAAAAAAAAGGTGTACAATTACTTTTGAAAAGTTTAGATATGAACATTAGCTAAGAAAATGTTTATATTTTTTTATCAAGAAAATATATTTATCCAATTTTATATTTAAATTTAGTTAATATTACACTTGGTTTAATAA
>NZ_JAKUFT010000313.1:0-223 GCF_022663605.1 Bacillus cereus group sp. BfR-BA-01379 | reverse complement strand
GGCTCGTAAACAACAAGAAGAACAAAAACGTCTAGCTGATGAACAGGCTCGTAAACAACAAGAAGAGCAAAAACGTCTAGCTGATGAACAGGCTCGTAAACAACAAGAAGAACAAAAACGTCTAGCTGATGAACAGGCTCGTAAACAACAAGAAGAGCAGAAAAAAGCACAACAAGCTCAAACACAACCAGCTTCCGGAAATACTAGTAATACATACTACAAA
>NZ_JAKUFT010000312.1:0-223 GCF_022663605.1 Bacillus cereus group sp. BfR-BA-01379 | reverse complement strand
TTCTATCAAGCGTATTAGTATAATAGAAGTTTTGTAATAAAAGAAAAAGAGAGGAGAATGCAAAATGAAAGAGCAAGTATTACAAGTAACAAAAGGTGACTTCGTAGGATCAGCAAGTGGAGCGGTAGTATTAACAGCATTAATCGTATTTCTATCAAGCATATTAGTATAATAGAAGTTTTAAATTATACAAAATGAAAGGAGAATGAGGAATATGAGCAGT
>NZ_JAKUFT010000311.1:0-223 GCF_022663605.1 Bacillus cereus group sp. BfR-BA-01379 | reverse complement strand
AATGCTGTTAATACTACTGCTCCACTTGCCGATCCTACGAAGTCACCTTTTGTTACTTGTAATACTTGCTCTTTCATTTTGCATTCTCCTCTCTTTTTCTTTTATTACAAATCTTCTATTATACTAATACGCTTGATAGAAATACGATTAATGCTGTTAATACTACTGCTCCACTTGCTGATCCTACGAAGTCACCTTTTGTTACTTGTAATACTTGCTCTTT
>NZ_JAKUFT010000310.1:0-223 GCF_022663605.1 Bacillus cereus group sp. BfR-BA-01379 | reverse complement strand
TACAATATGTTTAATAATTTCTCCATCCTCTTTTATTTCAAATGCAAATGTCTCTTCATTTATTACATATCCATTTGGCGCTATTGTTTCTTTATACGTGTACTTTCCGTACGGTAGTTTAAATTTCGCTATACCTTGCTCATTTGTTTTTCCTTTTACTACTTCTTTCCCTTGTTCGTTGTAGATTGTAAATTCTGCATTTGGCAGTTTCGTATTCCCATCC
>NZ_JAKUFT010000309.1:0-223 GCF_022663605.1 Bacillus cereus group sp. BfR-BA-01379 | reverse complement strand
ACTACCATCGGCGCTAGAGAGCTTAACTTCCGTGTTCGGTATGGGAACGGGTGTGGCCTCTCTGCCATCATTACCAGACTGTATTCATTTAAGACAAGAATTATTGTAACTCATTTAACTTTTAAAGTCAACAAGTTTTTTATATTCTTTCAAAACTAGATAACATTGCTTCATATTATATGGTTAAGTCCTCGATCTATTAGTATTCGTCAGCTCCACATGT
>NZ_JAKUFT010000308.1:0-224 GCF_022663605.1 Bacillus cereus group sp. BfR-BA-01379 | reverse complement strand
TATTATCCAATGCATTTAAATTCACAGAAAAAGGATCCGTCTCTTTACATTTTGATTCGATAGAAGCAACTCATTTGAGTCATGAAATGCAGTCTATAAGCAATGATTGGATGACAATTTCGGTAAAAGATACTGGTATTGGTATCGCTACAGAACAGCATCAACTTATTTTCGAAGCCTTTCAACAGGCAGATGGCGCAACGATTCGAAAATATGGTGGTACA
>NZ_JAKUFT010000307.1:0-224 GCF_022663605.1 Bacillus cereus group sp. BfR-BA-01379 | reverse complement strand
AAAGAGTTTAAAACGCAAGAAGTGAAAGCAGATGAAAAAGGCAATTGGACATTTAGCTTTAAGGATCTACCGAAGTACGATGGAAAAGGAAATGAGCACAAGTACACAGTATATGAAGTAAAAGTGAAAGACTATGAAACAAAAGTAGAAGGAACGACGATTACGAATACTTACAAGAATACAGAAACAACAGAAGTAAGTGGTAAGAAAGTATGGGAAGACTA
>NZ_JAKUFT010000306.1:0-224 GCF_022663605.1 Bacillus cereus group sp. BfR-BA-01379 | reverse complement strand
AAGCACAGATCCAAAAGATCCAAATACAGATCCGAAAGATCCAAGCACAGGTCCAAAAGATCCAAGTACAGATCCGAAAGATCCAAGCACAGATCAAAATGCAAATACAGATTCGAAAGATCCAAGCACAGGTCCAAAAGATCCAAGTACAGATCCGAAAGATCCAAGCACAGATCAAAATGCAAATACAGAAAAAAATAGCGATTCAAAAGCCCCACCTATTA
>NZ_JAKUFT010000305.1:0-224 GCF_022663605.1 Bacillus cereus group sp. BfR-BA-01379 | reverse complement strand
AATTGTGGTTTTCAAGATTTAATTACAAAAACAAAAGTGATAAGTCTTGTATAATAAAACAGAGACCTTTTTATACATAAAATAAGAGGGTCTTTTTTTATCCCGCTTTAATTGGCAGTAAGACCCCCACCTCAAAATTCAGCGAAAGCAAAGAAGTTAGGTGGGGGTCGGGCTGCCCATTAAAGTCCGATTGGTGAGGGCTAATAATCAGTGGGGGATGAAGA
>NZ_JAKUFT010000304.1:0-226 GCF_022663605.1 Bacillus cereus group sp. BfR-BA-01379 | reverse complement strand
ATATGGGATTCCATTTCCAATTAATTGAACAAGAACAGAGTGCGAAAAAGGAAGAGAAAAAGAAGGAGGAAGCTAAAGAGCATAAACCTCCTGTGACAGAGCAAGAAAAAGAGAAAGAGAAAGCAAAAGAGAAAGTAGCGGAGAAAAAAGAAGAAACGCAAGCACTTATCTTTAGTGGGCGTCAATTATTTGAACAGATGTATAAAGATTTCTATACTGAAGCCCC
>NZ_JAKUFT010000303.1:0-226 GCF_022663605.1 Bacillus cereus group sp. BfR-BA-01379 | reverse complement strand
TGCTACAACACCTACTCCTGGTACTGGAAATCCTGTCTGCACTCCTCCAACGAAAGAAGGAAATGTAGTTGGTACCCCTACTGGAATTCCTGTCTGTACGCCAGCTACTGATGTCGGAAATCCTCCCGCTGCTCCACCCATCCAGCTCGGAATTCCACCGTACCCTTGTTGGCCAGCTCCTCCCATTAACATCATTTGTTCATAACTACCCGATCCACCTCCGAAG
>NZ_JAKUFT010000302.1:0-227 GCF_022663605.1 Bacillus cereus group sp. BfR-BA-01379 | reverse complement strand
AATGATGGCAGAGAGGTCACACCCGTTCCCATACCGAACACGGAAGTTAAGCTCTCTAGCGCCGATGGTAGTTGGGACCTTGTCCCTGTGAGAGTAGGACGTTGCCAGGCTATTTATATCATCGCGGGGTGGAGCAGCACGGTAGCTCGTCGGGCTCATAACCCGAAGGTCGCAGGTTCAAATCCTGTCCCCGCAACCAAATGGTCCCGTGGTGTAGTGGTTAACAT
>NZ_JAKUFT010000301.1:0-228 GCF_022663605.1 Bacillus cereus group sp. BfR-BA-01379 | reverse complement strand
CCCAGCATACCACTCCACCAAAATATCTCCAGTTATTGGGGATACTGTAATTTGATCGTGTGGAACTGGTGGTTTTGGTTTCTCTTGTTCTTTATCATCACCTGGTTTTGGTTTCCCTGGCTCTTTATCATCACCTGGTTTTGGTTTCTCTTGTTCTTTATCATCACCTGGTTTTGGTCTCTCTTGTTCTTTATCATCACCTGGTTTTGGCTTCTCTTGTTCTTTATC
>NZ_JAKUFT010000300.1:0-228 GCF_022663605.1 Bacillus cereus group sp. BfR-BA-01379 | reverse complement strand
ATCAGTTAAATCAAATGGAGGCGTGGAATATCCGCCTCAAACAATTCTTATAAGGGAAAAACGAAACAATGGTTGGTGGAAAATTCAAACTTGGGAAGGCGAGAAGTGGATTAATTTAAATGGTGAGAAAAAGTATGTAGAAAAATCATTCTACACGTACAATGAGCCATCTTTCGTATCTGCGAAAGGAGGAGGAGGCCAAGTCTTTACAGCGCAAGAGGTACCTGT
>NZ_JAKUFT010000299.1:0-228 GCF_022663605.1 Bacillus cereus group sp. BfR-BA-01379 | reverse complement strand
ACCTTGAATTCCTTGAGGACCTTGGATTCCCTGTGGACCTTGATCTCCTGTCGCCCCAGTTACTCCTTGTATCCCTTGAGGCCCTTGCACTCCTTGCGCGCCTGTTGGACCTTGGATCCCTTGCACTCCTTGTATTCCTTGCGGGCCTTGTAAACCCGTAACCCCAGTTGCTCCCGTTTCTCCGGTCGCTCCTGTCACTCCTGTTGAGCCCGTAATCCCAGTATCTCC
>NZ_JAKUFT010000298.1:0-228 GCF_022663605.1 Bacillus cereus group sp. BfR-BA-01379 | reverse complement strand
AGCAGCTAAAGCTCAAGAAGCAGCTGAAGCTCAAGCAGCGGCTAAAGCTCAAGAGGCAGCTAAAGCTCGTGAAGCAGCTAAGGCTCAAGAAGCAGCTGAAGCTCGTGAAGCAGCTAGAGCTCAAGAAGCAGCTAAAGCTCAAGAAGCAGCTGAAGCTCGTGAAGCGGCTAAAGCTCAAAAACCAGCTCCACAACAACCTGTTGCAAAAGAAACTGAAACAAGTGCACC
>NZ_JAKUFT010000297.1:0-231 GCF_022663605.1 Bacillus cereus group sp. BfR-BA-01379 | reverse complement strand
CAAGGGGTTCAGGGGATTCAAGGGATAACGGGAGCAACTGGAGATCAAGGTCCACAAGGTATACAGGGACCTATAGGGCCTCAAGGTGTAACTGGAGCGACAGGAGATCAAGGTCCGCAAGGAATACAAGGAGTACCAGGTCCAACAGGAGAAACAGGACCACAAGGAGTTCAAGGAATACAAGGGCCGATGGGAGATATAGGACCAACAGGACCAGAAGGTCCAGAAGGA
>NZ_JAKUFT010000296.1:0-232 GCF_022663605.1 Bacillus cereus group sp. BfR-BA-01379 | reverse complement strand
TAATTGTAGAAAAAGCATGACATAAATTTGTCATGCTTTTTCTTTTCTATAAATATTTTTTCAAACCTAACCTGTTACAAAGGCTTTTACTCAAGAAAGAACTTTTTTATTCAGTAAAGATCTTTTTTATTTATTGACACACTTAATTCTCAAACACAAAATTAATTTTATTATCTTTCCACTCTAGCTTCGCATCAAACGTTTTCTCGCCCTTTGTAAAGCCTTTAATTAA
>NZ_JAKUFT010000295.1:0-232 GCF_022663605.1 Bacillus cereus group sp. BfR-BA-01379 | reverse complement strand
GATCCTTTACAGTTGGTGCAATCGGGGCATCCCCTAGCGTCAGCTTCGTTATCGGAACTGCATTCTTATTAACATTCGCTGGAATGATTTATGTAAGAAGCAAAATAAAAAGTAAAGCAAAAAGCAAAGTAAAAAAGACAATGATGGGTTAATTCCATCATTGTCTTTTTTTGCCGAATATATTACTTTTGTGTATAGCCAAGTAACAATGTAAATAAATTAAACTGTAAAG
>NZ_JAKUFT010000294.1:0-232 GCF_022663605.1 Bacillus cereus group sp. BfR-BA-01379 | reverse complement strand
ACCAACAAAAGAAGTTGAAGAATCGAAAGAAGGGGTGAAAGAACCAACAAAAGAAGTTGAAGGTTCGAAAGAAGAGGTGAAAGAACCAACAAAAGAAGTTGAAGGTCCGAAAGAAGAGGTGAAAGAACCAACAAAAGAAGTTGAAGGTCCGAAAGAAGAAGTGAAAGAGCCAACAAAAGAAGTTGAAGGATCAAAAGACGCAGTAAACCAATCAGCAGTAGTTCAAGAACAA
>NZ_JAKUFT010000293.1:0-234 GCF_022663605.1 Bacillus cereus group sp. BfR-BA-01379 | reverse complement strand
ACCAGAAGTGAAACCGGAAGATCCGAAAGAACCAGAAGTGAAACCGGAAGATCCGAAAGAACCAGAAGTGAAACCGGAAGATCCGAAACAACCAGAAGTGAAACCGGAAGATCCGAAAAAACGAGAAGTGAAACCGGAGGAACCGAAGAAACCAGAAGTAAAACCAGAGGATCCGGAAATAAGACTAGAAAAATTGATTAAAGAGCCACAAGTAAAAGTAGAAAGAGAATTACC
>NZ_JAKUFT010000292.1:0-236 GCF_022663605.1 Bacillus cereus group sp. BfR-BA-01379 | reverse complement strand
GATGCTCCTGTTTGTGGTAACGTGCTACCGTTTCCGGATTTTTTATTTTTAACCGGTTCATTATCGACAACAACTTTTAGCGTGTCATCTTTCGTTTCTTCTTGTACTTGTTTTTGTTCTTGTGGTTGTGGTTGTTCAGTAACTTCTTTTTCTACTACAACATTTTCTGAATCCACATTTGGTTTCTTATCGATTTCAGGAACCGATACATTTGACCAGTTATAAATCGATTTCCC
>NZ_JAKUFT010000291.1:0-236 GCF_022663605.1 Bacillus cereus group sp. BfR-BA-01379 | reverse complement strand
CTGTTCCTGACGTATTATTTGCAAATGCATATGTCGCCGTGATACTTGTACCTGTTACTCCCGTCGGACCGGTCGCTCCTGTTGAACCTGTTGCTCCTGTTGGACCTGTTGCTCCTGTTATTCCCGTTGCTCCTGTTGGACCTGTTGAACCTGTTATTCCCGTCGCTCCTGTTGGACCTGTTGCTCCTGTTATTCCCGTTGCTCCTGTTGGACCTGTTGAACCTGTTATTCCCGTT
>NZ_JAKUFT010000290.1:0-237 GCF_022663605.1 Bacillus cereus group sp. BfR-BA-01379 | reverse complement strand
TCGCTCCAGTTACACCTTGAGGCCCTATAGGTCCCTGTATACCTTGTGGACCTTGATCTCCAGTTGCTCCCGTTATCCCTTGAATCCCCTGAACCCCTTGAATACCTTGCTCACCAGTTACTCCCGTCGGACCAGGAATACCTTGAATACCTTGCGGACCTTCTGGACCAGTTGGTCCAATTGGCCCTTGAACCCCTTGGATTCCTTGCAGCCCCTGTGCTCCTGTTTCTCCTGTAC
>NZ_JAKUFT010000289.1:0-238 GCF_022663605.1 Bacillus cereus group sp. BfR-BA-01379 | reverse complement strand
ACCAGGAGTAGGTGTTGTAGCAGGCGGAGTAGGTGGTTATCCGCAAGGTGTTCACGGTCACCATGTACATCACCATCACCAAGGCCAACATGGCCACCATGTACACCATCATCACCAAGGCCAACACGGCCATCATGGACATCATCATCAAGGCCAACACGGTCACCATGGACACCATCATCACCACGGCCACCACGGCCACCACGGCCATCAACAACAAGTACATCACCACGGTCAA
>NZ_JAKUFT010000288.1:0-241 GCF_022663605.1 Bacillus cereus group sp. BfR-BA-01379 | reverse complement strand
GCTGGAGCAAATACAGATTCAGAGATCATTGGTAAGTTGAAACAAGATGATGTAATCGAAACAACACACCAAGTACAAAATGACTGGATTCAATTTGAATATAACGGAAAAACAGCTTATGTTCATGTTCCTTACTTAACAGGTAAAGCTCCAGTTAAAGTTCAACCAGCAGTTAAAGTAGAAAAAACAACTAAAGTTCAAGATACAGCTAAAGCAGTAGAAGCAACTAAAGCTCGTGAAG
>NZ_JAKUFT010000287.1:0-241 GCF_022663605.1 Bacillus cereus group sp. BfR-BA-01379 | reverse complement strand
CCGTATATATTTTAGTGTAAAAATTTAATTCAAGCCCTATATCACAATGAAAATAAAAAGCACCTGTGATATACACAAAGTACTTTTCTCTTGTCAATTTATCTATTTTCACTATATTTATCTATTTTCTTTTTATAACTCAAGCTTCTTCGAATCGTACTTTTCTAGAGTTTGCTGCAATTCATTTTGTTCATATAGAATATGCTGATCTGTCTGTACATCTTCAACATTTGCTCCACCT
>NZ_JAKUFT010000286.1:0-241 GCF_022663605.1 Bacillus cereus group sp. BfR-BA-01379 | reverse complement strand
ATGTTTCTGAGGCTGATGAACAAACGAAGAAAAATGTTCAAAGCTTTGCGGATGTTTTAATTGCGGAAGAACAACAAGTTGTAGAAGAAGCACCGATTGCGGAAGAGCAACAAGTTGTAGAAGAAGCACTGGTCGCAGTAGGGCAACCAGTTGTCCAAAAAGAAGAACCAAAACGTGAGAAGAAGCGTCATGTACCATTTAATGTTGTTATGTTGAAACAAGACAGAACGCGATTAATGGA
>NZ_JAKUFT010000285.1:0-241 GCF_022663605.1 Bacillus cereus group sp. BfR-BA-01379 | reverse complement strand
AACAAATGCAATGGAGGCTATTATGAAAAAATTTATGGGTATAGCAACAGCAGCGGTTTTTGGTCTTGGGATTTTCACAACATCTGCTAAAGCAGAAACGATTGTAACAACAAACGTACTAAACGTACGAGCTGGAGCAAATACAGATTCAGAGATCATTGGTAAGTTGAAACAAGATGATGTAATCGAAACAACACACCAAGTACAAAATGACTGGATTCAATTTGAATATAACGGAAAA
>NZ_JAKUFT010000284.1:0-242 GCF_022663605.1 Bacillus cereus group sp. BfR-BA-01379 | reverse complement strand
CCGACAAGCCTATGACGCGAGGGAGAAAGTTTTAATGGATGAAGCCGCAAAATTCGCCCACGCAGAGACAGAAGGAATAAAAAGAGGAATGGAACAAGGAATAAAAAAAGGGATTGAAAAAGGCATTGAACAAGGCATTGAAAAGGGTCGAAAAGAAGGGGTTCAGCAGGGAAAAATTCAAATGATTAAAAGTATGCATGATCTTGGTATACCACTTGAAACAATTGCTAAGGCAAGTAAAT
>NZ_JAKUFT010000283.1:0-243 GCF_022663605.1 Bacillus cereus group sp. BfR-BA-01379 | reverse complement strand
AAGGATGGAGTTCAGAAATTGGCAGATGGATCTAATAAGTTACAAGATGGCTCCGGAAAAGTGACAGCAGGTTTAAATACGTTAAATAGCAAAAACGGTATAGGGAAATTACAAGATGGATCAGGAAAAGTAACAGCAGGTTTAAATACGTTAAATGGCAAAACAGGTGAAATGCAGACGGGGATCGGGAAATTAGTAGACGGATCAGGAAAAGTAACGAACGGTTTAAATACGTTAAATAGC
>NZ_JAKUFT010000282.1:0-243 GCF_022663605.1 Bacillus cereus group sp. BfR-BA-01379 | reverse complement strand
TCTTCCGTTGTTTCCTTGACCATTTCCGTTATTCCCTTGTGATTCTCTTCCGTTGTTTCCTTGACCATTTCCGTTATTCCCTTGTGATTCTCTTCCGTTGTTTCCTTGCTGGTGCCCATTATTCCCCTGTGGTTCTCTTCCGTTGTTTCCTTGCTGATTTCCATTATTCCCTTGCGAGCCTCTATCGTTGTTTCCTTGCTGATTCCCATTATTTCCTTGTGAGCCTCTTCCATTGTTCTCTTG
>NZ_JAKUFT010000281.1:0-244 GCF_022663605.1 Bacillus cereus group sp. BfR-BA-01379 | reverse complement strand
GTTGGTGCATCCTTCACTGCACCTGGCGGAACTCCAGACCCGAAGAAAGCTGATGAAGAGGCTAAGAAGAAAGCTGACGAAGAGGCTAAGAAGAAGGCTGACGAAGAAGCTAAGAAAAAAGCTGATGAGGAAACTCAGAAAAAAGCTAATGAAGATAAACTAAAACAAGAAGAAGTTCAGAAAAAGGCTGCTGAAGAACAGCGTAAACAACAAGAGCAACAACAGCAACAAGAACAACAACGTA
>NZ_JAKUFT010000280.1:0-244 GCF_022663605.1 Bacillus cereus group sp. BfR-BA-01379 | reverse complement strand
TAATTCACGTTTAGCAGACTGTATGTTATTTTTAGACTCTTCTTTTACTTTTGCTTCTTCTTTAGCTTTGGCTATTTCTCTTGCTTTCTCTTCTTCCTTAGCCTTTGCTATTTCTCTTGCTTTCTCTTCTTCCTTAGCTTTGGCTATTTCTCTTGCTTTCTCTTCTTCCTTAGCTTTGGCTATTTCTCTTGCTTTGGCCTCTTCCTTAGCCTTCGTTTTCTCTCTTACTTTTTCTTCTTCTTTA
>NZ_JAKUFT010000279.1:0-247 GCF_022663605.1 Bacillus cereus group sp. BfR-BA-01379 | reverse complement strand
CTATGACATTCAATTTGCATTTGATAAAGGTAGCATTAAACCATTAGACAACCAAGGCGGGAACAATAACCAAGGTGGAAACGACAACCAAGGCGGAAACGATAACCAAGGCGGGAACAATAACCAAGGCGGAAACGACAACCAAGGCGGGAACAATAACCAAGGTGGAAACGACAACCAAGGCGGAAACGATAACCAAGGTGGAAACAATAACCAAGATAATAATACAACCATTGATCCAAAAGCT
>NZ_JAKUFT010000278.1:0-247 GCF_022663605.1 Bacillus cereus group sp. BfR-BA-01379 | reverse complement strand
CTTCTTAAATAATAGCAAAGTTGTGTCTGCACATCATGCGCGAATTCAAGGATTACAAGAAGATAACTATAACGGTATTTTATTAAGTTTACCTAAATTAAAGATAGAACAATAATTCAGGAAGAATTATCAAAATATTTATTCAGAAAGAATTGACAAAATATAACTGACGATATAAGCTAATAACCATAAAGTCTACCGGAAAGGTCGGAATAGGATTGTTACCCCTCAAAAACATCTATTTTTT
>NZ_JAKUFT010000277.1:0-248 GCF_022663605.1 Bacillus cereus group sp. BfR-BA-01379 | reverse complement strand
AGACCCGGTTGATCCAGGATTTGGCGGCGGATGTGGACCATGTGGTCATGGACACCATGGACATCACGTATCTCCATTTGGTCCAGGACCAAATGTATCTCCGTTTGGACCGAACGTATCACCATTCGGACCGAATATTGGACCAAACGTATCACCATTCGGTCCAAATATTGGACCAAACGTTGGTGGAATGTTTAAAAAGTAAATGATATGTTAGAACTAGCGAAATGCTAGTTCTTTTTTTGTAA
>NZ_JAKUFT010000276.1:0-249 GCF_022663605.1 Bacillus cereus group sp. BfR-BA-01379 | reverse complement strand
GGAGCCCAAGGAATACAAGGGTTACAAGGAATAATCGGTCCCACAGGCACAACAGGAGCGGCAGGAGCCCAAGGTCCACAAGGAATACGAGGGGAAACAGGAGCAGCTGGAGCACAAGGGATACAAGGGCCTCAAGGGATACGAGGGGAAACAGGAGCAGCTGGATTGCAAGGGATACAAGGACCTCAAGGAATACAAGGGGGAATTGGATTAACTGGTTCTCAAGGTGTTCAAGGTCTTCAAGGAGTC
>NZ_JAKUFT010000275.1:0-249 GCF_022663605.1 Bacillus cereus group sp. BfR-BA-01379 | reverse complement strand
GAATCACAATCAACAACAGCATTCTAAACAAGACGACTCGGATCAGAATAAACAGCAACATTCTAAGCAAAGCGACTCGAATCAAGATAAACAACAAAGCTCTAAACAAGACGACTCGAATCAGGATAAACAACAAAGCTCTAAACAAGGTAACTCGGATCAAAATCAGCAGCAAAACGCTGGAAATAATAGTATTTATGATTTTACGAAACCAGGAAAAGACCGTATTCATTCTCTACAAGATTTAAT
>NZ_JAKUFT010000274.1:0-250 GCF_022663605.1 Bacillus cereus group sp. BfR-BA-01379 | reverse complement strand
TTGCGTTTTTTGCAAAAGATCAGCCCGAACCAATCGGGTTCCTACGGCTGGTTTGCCCTACTTCAGAGCTTTATCCCCTACCAGCCGTTGGAACGGGGTAAAGTGAAACTTTCTTTTGCGTTTTTTGCAAAAGATCAGTCCGAACCAATCGGGTTCCTACGGCTGGTTTGCCCTACTTCAGAGCTTTATCCCCTACCAGCCGTTGGAACGGGGTAAAGTGAAACTTCTTTTGCGTTTTTTGCAAAAGATC
>NZ_JAKUFT010000273.1:0-250 GCF_022663605.1 Bacillus cereus group sp. BfR-BA-01379 | reverse complement strand
TCTTAAGTCTGATGTGAAAGCCCACGGCTCAACCGTGGAGGGTCCTTGGAAACTGGGAGACTTGAGTGCAGAAGAGGAAAGTGGAATTCCATGTGTAGCGGTGAAATGCGTAGAGATATGGAGGAACACCAGTGGCGAAGGCGACTTTCTGGGCTGTAACTGACACTGAGGCGCGAAAGCGTGGGGAGCAAACAGGATTAGATACCCTGGTAGTCCACGCCGTAAACGATGAGTGCTAAGTGTTAGAGGG
>NZ_JAKUFT010000272.1:0-255 GCF_022663605.1 Bacillus cereus group sp. BfR-BA-01379 | reverse complement strand
CGGCATACGGTAAATTAATCAGTAATGCTTCAAGTGATGTAGAAACGGTTCAATACGCAGCTAATATTTTAAAACAATACAATGATAATCTTCGTACGTATGTAGACGATCGTATGAAAGGACAAGCTGTATACGATCTTATGCAAGGTATTGATTATGATATGCAATCTTATTTATTTGAAACTCGTAAAGAGGCAAAAGATACAATGTGGTATGGGAAAGTAGATCGGTTTATTAATGAAATAAATCGTATCG
>NZ_JAKUFT010000271.1:0-256 GCF_022663605.1 Bacillus cereus group sp. BfR-BA-01379 | reverse complement strand
GTAAGATCCCTGAAAGATGATCAGGTTGATAGGTTCGAGGTGGAAGCATGGTGACATGTGGAGCTGACGAATACTAATAGATCGAGGACTTAACCATATAATATGAAGCAAATGTTATCTAGTTTTGAAGGAATATACCTTCAATAGTCTGGTAATGATGGCAGAGAGGTCACACCCGTTCCCATACCGAACACGGAAGTTAAGCTCTCTAGCGCCGATGGTAGTTGGGACC
This sequence comes from Bacillus cereus group sp. BfR-BA-01379, assembly GCF_022663605.1. Lineage (NCBI taxonomy): Bacteria > Bacillati > Bacillota > Bacilli > Caryophanales > Bacillaceae > Bacillus > Bacillus cereus group sp. BfR-BA-01379. The sequence continues at coordinate 24 of NZ_JAKUFT010000271.1, read as the reverse complement.
TTGTCCCTGTGAGAGTAGGACGTT
>NZ_JAKUFT010000270.1:0-258 GCF_022663605.1 Bacillus cereus group sp. BfR-BA-01379 | reverse complement strand
TTGATGCAAATGTAAAAGCGGTAGGTGGAGAAAATAAAGAAACTACTGTAACAAAGCAGAATGATCAAACAAAAACAGATACACAAGTAAAAGAAGAAGTGAAGAAAGAAGAGAGTAAAGAAGCAAATAAAGAGGCGAGCAAAGGAACAAATGAAAGTGGAAAAGCTGAGAAAACAGATAACCCAAAGACTGGCGATGAATCACGCATCGGATTATTTGCAGCGTTAATTCTTATTTCAGGTGTTTTCTTAATTCGTA
>NZ_JAKUFT010000269.1:0-258 GCF_022663605.1 Bacillus cereus group sp. BfR-BA-01379 | reverse complement strand
TGAAGAACCGAAAGAAGAAGTAAAAGAACCAGTAAAAGAAGTTGAAGAATCGAAAGAGGAAGTAAAAGAACCGACAAAAGAAGTTGAAGAATCGAAAGAAGAAGTAAAAGAACCAACAAAAGAAGTTGAAGGATCAAAAGAAGAAATAAAAGAACCAGCAAAAGAAGTTGAAGGCCCGAAAGAAGAGCCAAGAGAACCAACAAAAGAAGTTGAAGAATCGAAAGAAGGGGTGAAAGAACCAACAAAAGAAGTTGAAGG
>NZ_JAKUFT010000268.1:0-258 GCF_022663605.1 Bacillus cereus group sp. BfR-BA-01379 | reverse complement strand
GGTTCAACTGCTTCAAAATGGAAAAGAGTTTAAAACGCAAGAAGTGAAAGCAGATGAAAAAGGCAATTGGACATTTAGCTTTAAGGATCTACCGAAGTACGATGGAAAAGGAAATGAGCACAAGTACACAGTAGAAGAAGTAAAAGTGAAAGACTATGAAACAAAAGTAGAAGGAACAACGATTACGAACACGTACAAGAATACAGAAACAACAGAAGTAAGTGGTAAGAAAGTATGGGAAGACTACGACAATAAATT
>NZ_JAKUFT010000267.1:0-260 GCF_022663605.1 Bacillus cereus group sp. BfR-BA-01379 | reverse complement strand
TAAAATGCGCGAACTCAATGCCAAGAATCCTTCGCTTGACACGAGTAGACTAGCGGTATTGACGGCGGTAAACGTCATACACGATTACATAAAATTAAAAGAAGAACATGAGAAATTGAAAGAAAGTATGACAAAAAAAGGAATGGAATAACATGATTGATATTATTATCATTTTACTGCTTGTTATGGGATTTTTCCTCGGCTTACGCAGAGGGTTTATTCTGCAACTTGTAAAGTTAACAAGCTTTATTATCGCATAC
>NZ_JAKUFT010000266.1:0-262 GCF_022663605.1 Bacillus cereus group sp. BfR-BA-01379 | reverse complement strand
AGCAGCATTACAAACTGCTTTAGTTAATTCCGCTTCATTCATTCAAGGACCTACTGGACCTACGGGGCCAGCTGGTGCTACTGGCGCTACTGGTCCTCAAGGGCCTCAAGGTAACACGGGTGCCACTGGTCCTCAAGGTGCTACTGGTGCCACTGGTCCTCAAGGGCCTCAAGGGAACACAGGTGCTACTGGTTCTCAAGGGCCTCAAGGGAACACAGGTGCTACGGGTGCCACTGGTTCTCAAGGGCCTCAAGGGAACACA
>NZ_JAKUFT010000265.1:0-265 GCF_022663605.1 Bacillus cereus group sp. BfR-BA-01379 | reverse complement strand
TAGTTCAGCAGGCGGGGATTATAACAAAGTGAAGATACGCGGCGAAGGAACAATTTCTAATGATATGAGTTGTAATGAATTTAAAACGTACGGAACGAGTGATGTACAAGGTAATATGAAAGTGAAAAATTATGTTGTGTACGGAGATAGTGAAGTACAAGGAAATGTAACTGCGGAATATGTAAAAATTTACGGAAATACACAAATGAATAGTGATGCTCATATTGAAAAAACGAAAGTAAGAGGTATGATAGAAATTAAAGGA
>NZ_JAKUFT010000264.1:0-266 GCF_022663605.1 Bacillus cereus group sp. BfR-BA-01379 | reverse complement strand
GTGATAGAGAGAGAATTCATCAAATGATGGTCATATTGTTAGACAATGCGATGAAGTATACGAATGAAGGTGGTCATATTCAAATCGATTGTACGCAAACGAACAGTTCGATTCGTATACGAGTGAAAGATGATGGGATAGGAGTGAAAGATGAGGATATCCCCAAACTCTTTAATCGTTTTTATCAAGGGGATAAAGCGAGAAGTGCGTCAGAAGGAGCTGGATTAGGCCTTTCAATCGCGAATTGGATTGTAGACAAGCATTAT
>NZ_JAKUFT010000263.1:0-267 GCF_022663605.1 Bacillus cereus group sp. BfR-BA-01379 | reverse complement strand
AAAACAATACCTGCACATTCCTTTTTAAAACATACTAAAACCTGAAAGGTACCGCTTTCACTTATGTTTAGAATAGTTTTTTTCATGTGCCCACTCAATAAAGATATTGTTTCTTTTTTTAGTTATATTGTCTTTTTAAAACACTTACAAAATAAGGATATTGTTACCTTTTTAAGTATGTTTTTTATTAGATTTTATACGATAATTAATATTCTTCAGTTTATATATATAAAGGTTGCTCCCCCTCCCTTTAGTCATGAACTGTTC
>NZ_JAKUFT010000262.1:0-269 GCF_022663605.1 Bacillus cereus group sp. BfR-BA-01379 | reverse complement strand
CGTCCTACTCTCACAGGGACAAGGTCCCAACTACCATCGGCGCTAGAGAGCTTAACTTCCGTGTTCGGTATGGGAACGGGTGTGACCTCTCTGCCATCATTACCAGACTTTTATCATTATACACATTCTTTTCAGAATGTCAAAAGGAATTTTAATATATATTCCTTCAAAACTAGATAACATTTGCTACATATTATATGGTTAAGTCCTCGATCTATTAGTATTCGTCAGCTCCACATGTCACCACGCTTCCACCTCGAACCTATCAA
>NZ_JAKUFT010000261.1:0-269 GCF_022663605.1 Bacillus cereus group sp. BfR-BA-01379 | reverse complement strand
TATAATATTTTTAAAAAATGGAGGAGGTAGAGGGATTCGAACCCCCGCGCGACTCTCGCCGCCTGTCGGTTTTCAAGACCGATCCCTTCAGCCGAACTTGGGTATACCTCCATGAAGGAAAAAAGAAATATTTTATTATTTATGTCTGAACCATTTTAAAAAAATGGAGGAGGTAGAGGGATTCGAACCCCCGCGCGATTCTCACCGCCTGTCGGTTTTCAAGACCGATCCCTTCAGCCGAACTTGGGTATACCTCCGAGACATATAAT
>NZ_JAKUFT010000260.1:0-271 GCF_022663605.1 Bacillus cereus group sp. BfR-BA-01379 | reverse complement strand
AGAAGGAAGCGAAGAAGTAACGGAAGAAGAAAAGGCCAAAGCGAAAGCGAAGGCAGCCGCCGCGGCAAAAGCAAAAGCAGCGGCATTAGCGAAGCAAAAAAGAGAAGGAAGCGAAGAAGTAACGAAAGAGGACAAGGAAAAGGCGAAAGCAAAGGCTGTGGCGGCCGCAAAAGCAAAAGCAGCGGCTCTAGCGAAGCAGAAGGCCTCGCAAGGTGATGGGGATTCGGGAGATGAAAAGGCGAAGGCAATTGCAGCAGCGAAGGCGAAAGCG
>NZ_JAKUFT010000259.1:0-271 GCF_022663605.1 Bacillus cereus group sp. BfR-BA-01379 | reverse complement strand
TAGGGGTTCGACTCCTCTCGGGCGCGCTTTTATTAACGGGAAGTGGCTCAGCTTGGTAGAGCACCTGGTTTGGGACCAGGGGGTCGCAGGTTCAAATCCTGTCTTCCCGATATTCCCAAAAACATGGGGCCTTAGCTCAGCTGGGAGAGCGCCTGCCTTGCACGCAGGAGGTCAGCGGTTCGATCCCGCTAGGCTCCACTTTATTTATTATATGTCTCGGAGGTATACCCAAGTTCGGCTGAAGGGATCGGTCTTGAAAACCGACAGGCGG
>NZ_JAKUFT010000258.1:0-272 GCF_022663605.1 Bacillus cereus group sp. BfR-BA-01379 | reverse complement strand
CGTCCTACTCTCACAGGGACAAGGTCCCAACTACCATCGGCGCTAGAGAGCTTAACTTCCGTGTTCGGTATGGGAACGGGTGTGACCTCTCTGCCATCATTACCAGACTTTATTCATTTAAGACAAGAATCATCATAACTTATTTAACTTTTAAAGTCAATAAGTTTTTTATATTCTTTCAAAACTAGATAACATTGCTTCATATTATATGGTTAAGTCCTCGATCTATTAGTATTCGTCAGCTCCACATGTCACCATGCTTCCACCTCGAA
>NZ_JAKUFT010000257.1:0-272 GCF_022663605.1 Bacillus cereus group sp. BfR-BA-01379 | reverse complement strand
GCTCCACTTGCCGATCCTACGAAGTCACCTTTTGTTACTTGTAATACTTGCTCTTTCATTTTGCATTCTCCTCTCTTTTTCTTTTATTACAAAACTTCTATTATACTAATACGCTTGATAGAAATACGATTAATGCTGTTAATACTACTGCTCCACTTGCCGATCCTACGAAGTCACCTTTTGTTACTTGTAATACTTGCTCTTTCATTTTGCATTCTCCTCTCTTTTTCTTTTATTACAAAACTTCTATTATACTAATACGCTTGATAGAA
>NZ_JAKUFT010000256.1:0-272 GCF_022663605.1 Bacillus cereus group sp. BfR-BA-01379 | reverse complement strand
GTAAGGGGAGCGCAAGGTTCTCAAGGTGTAATTGGTGTAGCTGGAATGCAAGGTGCACAAGGAATACAAGGAGTTCAAGGAATAACAGGAGCAACAGGTGCAGAGGGGCCTCAAGGAACTCAAGGTCCACAGGGGGAAATTGGGCCAACAGGTGCAGAAGGTGCTAAAGGTGTGCAAGGAATACAAGGGATAACAGGTCAGGTAGGAGCCCAAGGAATACAAGGGTTACAAGGAATAATCGGTCCCACAGGCACAACAGGAGCGGCAGGAGC
>NZ_JAKUFT010000255.1:0-274 GCF_022663605.1 Bacillus cereus group sp. BfR-BA-01379 | reverse complement strand
ACCTGCCATCGTTGCTAGTTCTTTACTCGTTAAACCTTTTTCTTTTCTTTGCTTTTCAATCTTTTTACCGATATCTATATTTTCCATGATTAAAGCTCCTTACCATTTATTTAATTATATTTAAATAAATTAAATTAAAATTAACTAAAGCGAATAATTTATGTTAAACTATATTAAAATTAATTTAATTATAATTTATTAAATCGTAAGCTACAAGGTGATGAGGAGGAAGAGAAATGAAGGAAATAGAGAAATTAAAAGAGGAATATCCACT
>NZ_JAKUFT010000254.1:0-275 GCF_022663605.1 Bacillus cereus group sp. BfR-BA-01379 | reverse complement strand
TCTTCGATAGATTGTTCATTGTTATCAAGAATTTCTGTTACAACTTTACGAAGTGTACCCTCGTCAGAAATTTGAACAAGACCTTTCGCTTTAACGATTTCTTCTGGGTCTCCACCTTTTTCAATTAATTCGTTAAATACTTTCTTCGCGATTTTAGAAGAAATTGTACCTTTTTCAATTAATTGAACCATTTTAGATAAACCAGCAGGCGTTAATGCAACGTCTTTTAATTCTTTTTGTTGTTTGTTTAAGTATGCAAGTACTTCACCCATTAA
>NZ_JAKUFT010000253.1:0-277 GCF_022663605.1 Bacillus cereus group sp. BfR-BA-01379 | reverse complement strand
TTTCGGTTCTTCAACTTCTTTTACTGGTTCTTTTACTTCTTCTTTCGGTTCTTCAACTTCTTTTACTGGTTCTTTTACTTCTTCTTTCGATTCTTCAACTTCTTTTGTTGGCTCTTTTACTTCTTCTTTCGATTCTTCAACTTCTTTTGTTGGTTCTTTTACTTCCTCTTTCGATTCTTCAACTTCTTTTGTTGGTTCTTTTACTTCTTCTTTGTCAACTATATTCTGGATTACTGTTCCGTTAAAACTTATACTAGTTTCATCCGAATCTAAATCA
>NZ_JAKUFT010000252.1:0-278 GCF_022663605.1 Bacillus cereus group sp. BfR-BA-01379 | reverse complement strand
TACTCTTGTTCAGTATTTTACTTCTTGTCCCTATCCACACCTCTGCACAAACATCATCAAAACCAAAAGTACTTGTTTTATACAGTACAAAAGACGATAAAATTACAAATAATATTCAAATCCTTAATACTCAATTAGGACATTTTACAAACGATATAACTACGAAAAGTTTAAAAAAGGCTAATGAAATTACTAATTCATCTTCTTATACACATATTGTCTATATCGGTGAACAAAAAGAAGAATTTCCTATTGAAATAAAGCAAATTCTAGAAAAT
>NZ_JAKUFT010000251.1:0-278 GCF_022663605.1 Bacillus cereus group sp. BfR-BA-01379 | reverse complement strand
CCATCATTTTGAACTGGAAGAAGAACTTTATGCGTGATTCCTTTTATGAGTGGTAAGTATGTATCAACAACGAATTCTAGTGCATCTTCTTTTTGTCGTTGTAATCTTTTTATAAAATTTTTCTCATTTGATTTCATGTAGCAATTCCCCTTATTTTTTTGTAAAAGCTTTTACACCCTATATAACGTCTTAGAAAAAATTTTCTCTCATCTTTTTTATTTTTTGTATGTTATGGAATACTTTCCCTAAGACATTGTCTCACATAACTATGTATTACA
>NZ_JAKUFT010000250.1:0-281 GCF_022663605.1 Bacillus cereus group sp. BfR-BA-01379 | reverse complement strand
CATGTCATAAAAACTAACATGAATTTGTCGAAAATTCTTGATTACTAAAAGTTTTTAGAATATAATTTTCTTATTGTTAGGAAGAGGGGGCAATACAATTATGGATTTTTTAGCTAAGGTAATTGGGGATATAAATAATGTCCTTTGGTCATATGTCATTATTGCGATGTTAATTGGGTTAGGGCTCTACTTTTCATTCCGTGTGAAATTTGTCCAAGTTCGTTACTTCGGTGAAATGATTCGTTTGCTTGGGGATGGAGCAAGCTCGAAAACGAGGAAAG
>NZ_JAKUFT010000249.1:0-282 GCF_022663605.1 Bacillus cereus group sp. BfR-BA-01379 | reverse complement strand
AAATTATAGTACCTGTGAAGATGCAGGTTACCCGCGACAGGACGGAAAGACCCCGTGGAGCTTTACTGTAGCCTGATATTGAATTTTGGTACATTTTGTACAGGATAGGCGGGAGCCATTGAAACCGGAGCGCTAGCTTCGGTGGAGGCGCTGGTGGGATACCGCCCTGAATGTATTGAAATTCTAACCTACGGGTCTTATCGACCCGGGAGACAGTGTCAGGTGGGCAGTTTGACTGGGGCGGTCGCCTCCTAAAGTGTAACGGAGGCGCCCAAAGGTTCC
>NZ_JAKUFT010000248.1:0-282 GCF_022663605.1 Bacillus cereus group sp. BfR-BA-01379 | reverse complement strand
AATTATCATATTTTTTTATTTGTTGAAACCACTTGTCTCTAAGTAAAAAAGTTCTTTACTAATAATTATCGGAATTCTATATTCTCCAACTAAGTAAAGAACTTTTTTATTCATTATTTCAAGAGAAAATTAAGTGCAAAGTTTAAATTGAGTAAAGAATTTTTTTCTTTGTTTTTTTATGCTTCATAGTTTTTTTAAATTAATATTCCCGTTTGCTTAATAAGAGCATGTTTTGTAATTCTCTGCAATCCTCCCCTTTCCCTCTCAAATACAGTCCAGTTA
>NZ_JAKUFT010000247.1:0-283 GCF_022663605.1 Bacillus cereus group sp. BfR-BA-01379 | reverse complement strand
ATAATTTGTAGAAATATGTAGTGAATTGTTTGTTCCTAAAACACTACGCAAATTGTAACTGGCTACACCGAAACTTTAATCAGTGTTTTTTCCATTCCCCACTGATTATTATCCCGCAAATAGCCAGATAAAGTGAAACTTTAATCCGTGGGGGTTTTCTTCATCCCCCACGGATTATTAGCCCTCACCAATCGGACTTTTATGGGCAGCCCGCCCCCCCACCTAACTTCTTTGCTTTCGCTGAATTTTGAGGTGGGGGTCTTACCGCCCATTAAAGCGGGAT
>NZ_JAKUFT010000246.1:0-284 GCF_022663605.1 Bacillus cereus group sp. BfR-BA-01379 | reverse complement strand
TCTATCCATACTCTTTTCTAATACGTTCACTTCCTCCCTACTAATAAAAAACGCCCCTACGTAAATACGTAGGGACGACAAAAATATCGCGGTACCACCCTAGTTATGAAGATACAACAAAGTTAGGACCTAAATAAAAAACGCCCCTACGCAAATACGTAGGGACGATAAATTATCGCGGTACCACCCTAGTTATGAAGCCACAACAAAGTAAGACCTAAATAAAAAACGTCCCTACGTAAATACGTAGGGACGATAAATATCGCGGTACCACCCTAGTTGTG
>NZ_JAKUFT010000245.1:0-286 GCF_022663605.1 Bacillus cereus group sp. BfR-BA-01379 | reverse complement strand
CTTCGGAGGTGGATCGGGTAGTTATGAACAAATGATGTTAATGGGAGGAGCTGGCCAACAAGGGTACGGTGGAATTCCGAGCTGGATGGGTGGAGCAGCGGGAGGATTTCCAACATCGGTAGCTGGCATGCAAACGGGAATGCCTACATCAATGGGAGGATTTTCGACATCAGGGGCTGGAATGCCTACAGTAACAGGAGGATTTCCGACGTCAGTAGCTGGCGTACAGACAGGAATTCCAGTAGGGGTACCAACTACATTTCCTTCTTTCGTTGGAGGAGTGCAG
>NZ_JAKUFT010000244.1:0-288 GCF_022663605.1 Bacillus cereus group sp. BfR-BA-01379 | reverse complement strand
GCGAGTTAAAATTATTGAGCGTGAAAAGCAAATTGAATTAGAAGAAAAAGAGATTGCGCGTCGTGAAAAGCAATATGATGCAGAAGTAAAGAAAAAGGCAGATGCGGATCGCTATGCTGTTGAACAATCAGCAGAAGCGGAAAAAGTAAAACAAATGAAAAAAGCAGATGCGGATCAATATAAGATTGAAGCTGAAGCGAGAGCTCGTGCAGAAGAAGTACGTGTAGAAGGTTTAGCGAAAGCGGAAATCGAAAAAGCGCAAGGTCAAGCAAAAGCAGAAGTACAAAA
>NZ_JAKUFT010000243.1:0-288 GCF_022663605.1 Bacillus cereus group sp. BfR-BA-01379 | reverse complement strand
CTCTTATTGCCCATTATTAGCAGGAACTTCTCCCGCATTTCCGCCAGTATCTGGTTGTGTCGTCGCTGGTGGCGTTGTATTCCCTTGACCTCCTCCATTATTTGCTGGAGGCGGTGTTCCTTGGCCTCCTTCATTATTCGCTGGAGGTGGTGTTCCTTGGCCTCCTCCATTATTCGCTGGAGGTGGTGTTCCTTGGCCTCCTCCATTATTTGCTGGAGGTGGTGTTCCTTGGCCTCCTCCATTATTTGCTGGAGGTGGCGTTCCCTGGCCATTCCCATTATTTTGTTC
>NZ_JAKUFT010000242.1:0-288 GCF_022663605.1 Bacillus cereus group sp. BfR-BA-01379 | reverse complement strand
GTACCGTTAGCAATAAACCAAGAATAAGATTCTTCTGCTGTGCCGAAGCGCCCCATAATATGGCTACCTGCAAAATGAGCTGTTGATGTATGATTACCTTCCGCATGAGAAGAGAATCCGTTAGCGATAGTCGCGGTTCCTTCTGCATGTGCTGCTTCGCCTAAAGCGATTGTATGTTTACCTTCCGCATGAGAATAAGAGCCGCCTGCTGTCGTTTCACTTCCTTCACTATGGGAACTATGTCCAGTTGCTTTCGTTTTTGACCCTTCTGCATGAGAGAAAGAAGCT
>NZ_JAKUFT010000241.1:0-290 GCF_022663605.1 Bacillus cereus group sp. BfR-BA-01379 | reverse complement strand
AAATAATAAGAAGGCGGCCTCTTTAATGGCACGTTTTTTCTTTTCTTTCACTTTTTCAAAGCCGTTCAATGCAATCACCTCAATTAAAATATACAAGAAAAAATAATGGAAAACAATAATTTTGAAATACGGACATATAAATATTTCAAAAAGTTGTTGCGAATATGAAAGATGAGGAGTACAATAATTTTGAAATATCACATATTTAATATTTCAAAAAATGAGGTGGAATTATGATTTCAGTTCAAAATGTCACAAAACAGTTTTCAAATGGAAAAGGTTTGTTTCAT
>NZ_JAKUFT010000240.1:0-292 GCF_022663605.1 Bacillus cereus group sp. BfR-BA-01379 | reverse complement strand
GGAAGATTTCTTACATCAAGATCCAAGTACATTTGAGTGCGATGATGATTGCACAACAAAAATAGAGTGTAGCGAAGATTGTAAATGCCCAAGAACAAGGTGTACTCGCGTGAAACATTGTACGTTCGTTACAAAATGTACTCACGTTAAAAAGTGGACATTTGTTACGAAATGTACTCGTGTCCGCGTTCAAAAATGGACGTTCGTTACGAAAGTAACACGTAGAAAAGAATGCGTTTTAGTTACAAAACGTACTCGCAGAAAGCATTGTACATTCGTTACAAAATGTATA
>NZ_JAKUFT010000239.1:0-295 GCF_022663605.1 Bacillus cereus group sp. BfR-BA-01379 | reverse complement strand
TATTGTCGATAGGGCAACGGCGCTAACGAAGAAAAATAAAATAACATATGCGGGTGTAGTTTAGTGGTAAAACAAGAGCCTTCCAAGCTCTGGTCGAGAGTTCGATTCTCTTCACCCGCTCCATGTCCCAGTAGCTCAGCCGGATAGAGCATACGCCTTCTAAGCGTACGGTCGGGAGTTCGAATCTCTCCTGGGACGCTAAGAAAACCTTGTTATCTTTTGATAACAAGGTTTTTTGTTTGTCTACAAATTGATGTATGTACAAGAGGTATAAAATATAACGTAATATATGATA
>NZ_JAKUFT010000238.1:0-295 GCF_022663605.1 Bacillus cereus group sp. BfR-BA-01379 | reverse complement strand
TTTAGTTTCTCTTCAGCATCTGTAGACATTGAGCGAAATTTATACATATAAAATTCTCTACCACTTTTACCAACCCTAGCTTGTTTAAAAAATACAGTTCCCTTCGGATCCTCATATTTTATCAACAAAGTAACAATAATAAAGATTGGAAACAACAAGATTATTCCACATAATGCACCAATTATATCAACAAAACGTTTTGTTACTAAATATCCTTTACGTACATTTATTTCTTTTGTGTCTAAAACTCTATTTTTTTCCTCCAATACATCTTCACGTGATACTTTTACCAAGC
>NZ_JAKUFT010000237.1:0-296 GCF_022663605.1 Bacillus cereus group sp. BfR-BA-01379 | reverse complement strand
TGTGATCTGCTTGAATGTTGTTCGCATCGGTATTCATTTTGTCTATGAATGACGAGCCGATGTTATTAGCCTTTTCCCAGTCTTTAACTTTAAAGCTATATACACTCATCTGTTTTGAAATGGGTGATAATGCCTCTACATTTTCATCAGATAATACGAGTAATTGTGAGATTAACCTATTTGGGAATGGGTTATAACTTTTATATTCTTTTATGTGTAATTGCAAAGAATTTTGGTTTAGCGTAAGAGTATTTCTCGTTTTTTGATCATGAAGTGTTTCAAAAACTTGATTATCT
>NZ_JAKUFT010000236.1:0-298 GCF_022663605.1 Bacillus cereus group sp. BfR-BA-01379 | reverse complement strand
GCCATTTTGTTGATCCTAGACCGTAAGAAGCTTCTAAATAATCAAATGGAACAGAGCGTATTGCATCAGAAGCGATACTAGCAATAGTAGGTAAAATCATAATACTTAATACAACAATACCTGCAATTAAACTAAAGCCCACTCCCCCGAATGAATCACGTAATAGCGGCACTAAAATCGTAACCCCTAATAATCCGTATACAACCGAAGGAATACCAACTAATAATTCTAAAACAGGCTTCAATACTTTATTTCCAAACTTCGGCGAAATTAAATTCATGAATATAGCAAGAGCTAT
>NZ_JAKUFT010000235.1:0-298 GCF_022663605.1 Bacillus cereus group sp. BfR-BA-01379 | reverse complement strand
GATTAGGAATGTTGAAAGTCCCATTAAAATAGATGCAGGATAATGTGTTGCCGTATTAGGTAACTTATCGCCTTGTTTTTTCTCATTATCTTTTACATTGCCACCTTGAGAACCGTTGCCCCCCTGAGAACTGCTATCGCCTTTAACACGGTTACTGCCTTGAGAGCCATTACCGCCTTGAGAACTACTATCGCCTTTAACTCGATTGCCGCCAGAACCACTGCCACTAGAGCCGTTACCGCCAGAACCGTTACCGCCCTGAGAACCACTGCCGCCAGAACCGTTGCCGCCAGAACCG
>NZ_JAKUFT010000234.1:0-305 GCF_022663605.1 Bacillus cereus group sp. BfR-BA-01379 | reverse complement strand
GCATCTTTTTCATTTGGCGCAAAGAACACTTCAGCACCAGCATCACTTGCAGCTACCACTTTTTGCTGAATACCACCAATCGGGCCAATTTCTCCCTTTTCATTAATCGTCCCTGTTCCAGCTATTTCATGCCCTCTTGTTAAATCATCTTCCACAAGTTGATTATATATTTCTAATGTAAACATTAGGCCCGCCGATGGTCCACCTATTTCATGAGAATCAATTTTCACTTTCGGATCTACCACTAATTCTCTTTCTGTAACGATAGAAACCCCTATACCAACGCGTCCATTTCCATTTGGGAT
>NZ_JAKUFT010000233.1:0-310 GCF_022663605.1 Bacillus cereus group sp. BfR-BA-01379 | reverse complement strand
CTTATGGATTAGATTTGAGTGTATCACAAACTGTAAATGTATAATGTTGAGAAACCCCTTTCCAATCGGAAAGGGGTTTTTTCAATATTTGTTCCTCAAAATTCTACAACACTTGAGAAAATAATTAATTGAATTTTTAGTATATTAATAGTGGAAACATAGTGCTACGATAAAACTACTCTTTTTCAAAAAATAATTTATTAGGGGGAAGGTTCATGAAAAAGAAAAGTTTAGCATTAGTGTTAGCGACAGGAATGGCAGTTACAACGTTTGGAGGGACAGGCTCTGCATTTGCGGATTCTAAAAATGT
>NZ_JAKUFT010000232.1:0-316 GCF_022663605.1 Bacillus cereus group sp. BfR-BA-01379 | reverse complement strand
GAGCAGAGGACTGAAAATCCTCGTGTCGGCGGTTCGATTCCGTCCCGAGCCACCATTTTGAAGTCACGAGCCGACTTAGCTCAATTGGTAGAGCAACTGACTTGTAATCAGTAGGTTGGGGGTTCAAGTCCTCTAGTCGGCACCACTTTCAAAATGAGCCATTAGCTCAGTTGGTAGAGCATCTGACTTTTAATCAGAGGGTCGAAGGTTCGAATCCTTCATGGCTCACCATTTACAATTTTATGCGGGTGTAGTTTAGTGGTAAAACAAGAGCCTTCCAAGCTCTGGTCGAGAGTTCGATTCTCTTCACCCGCTT
>NZ_JAKUFT010000231.1:0-320 GCF_022663605.1 Bacillus cereus group sp. BfR-BA-01379 | reverse complement strand
AAGATTATGATTTAAATAAAACACCGATTCCTTTCACTATCAAGAAAAGCCAACCAACTCACGTTTCTGTTACTGCTAAAAATGGCTTAACTAAAGGTGGCGTGGAATTAACGAAAGTTGACTCTCTAGATGCAAAAGAAATGCTAGAAGGTGCGGTATTTAAAATTACTGATATGAACGGTAACGATATTCGTACGAATTTAGTTACCGATAAAGATGGAAAAATCATCGCGAAAGACTTACAACCTGGAGACTATCAATTTATTGAAACGAAAGCTCCTACTCATTATGACTTAAACGAAACACCTATTAAGTTCACA
>NZ_JAKUFT010000230.1:0-322 GCF_022663605.1 Bacillus cereus group sp. BfR-BA-01379 | reverse complement strand
ATTTAGGCCACCATTTAGATTGCCAAGGCCCGTTGTTACTTGATTTGAGCCATCTGCTAGTTTGGTTACTCCTACTGATAATGTGCCTAAACCACCTGTTACTTGACTTGAACCATCTGCTAATTGATTTATTCCACCAGCCATTTGGTTTGCTCCTACAGATAACGTACCTAAACCGCCTGTTACTTGGTTTGAGCCATCTGCTAATTGATTTGCTCCTGCGGATAATTGACCTAATCCAGCTGTCACTTTTCCTGATCCGCTTTGTAATTGCGTTACTCCATCAATTAATTGAACTGATCCATTTTTTAATTTATCTACA
>NZ_JAKUFT010000229.1:0-328 GCF_022663605.1 Bacillus cereus group sp. BfR-BA-01379 | reverse complement strand
CAGTAGAGTTGAAAGTGGAAAACGGTAAGGTACTGGCGAAGTATCCAGAGATTACGGATACAGAAGAAAGAAGTATCACTTTTAAAGTGAAAGTAAAAGAAGAAGTGAAAATCGGCGAAAAAATCGTCAATAAAGCAATTATTGATGATACAAAAAACAAACCAGAAACACCAAAAGCAGAAATTACTCCGCAACATAAAGATGGAAAAGTGGAAGCGAAAAAAGTAGTAAATAGCCCGTCACCGAAGTTAGGAGAAGAAGTAGAATACCGAATTAGCTTTAAAAACACGGTAGAAAGCGGAAAACTAACAGAGGTAAAAATAGAAGA
>NZ_JAKUFT010000228.1:0-329 GCF_022663605.1 Bacillus cereus group sp. BfR-BA-01379 | reverse complement strand
TAACAACTCCATTTCTTATTATGTGTAACAAATGTTACATAAGCTGTTGAAATTATAGTAGAGTGTATCCGATTGTAAGGTGGAAATTTTGCAAGAAAGAAATACAATAGAGAGTAACCAAAAACTGAATATGAGAAAAAGGAATCTAGTTTAAATAGGTGAATAATAGATAGATAATATTATAAAATATTTGAAGATTAAAAGATATAGAATAGAATGGATGCGCGTTAAGTGAAACTAGATAAAAGAGGGTTCCTATTATGCTAAAGAAATGGATAATCGTTTTCTTTATTTTTGCTATATTTTGTGGGAGTGTCGTTGCACTAATA
>NZ_JAKUFT010000227.1:0-336 GCF_022663605.1 Bacillus cereus group sp. BfR-BA-01379 | reverse complement strand
AGTTTTAATCAATACGTTGAAACACAAATACAAGAAGCGAAGACAAGAAAATTTGTCTTCGCTTTTATTTAACATAGTTTCAGTAGCTAGAATGGCTGAGAGCTCCAATGCTCTGCGATTCTGAGCGAGCTGCTTACGCTTTTTATTTAATCCGGTTCCAGCGGCTAGAATCTCCGGTCATTTCACTCTCTCACTCGAAGCAAAAAGCGCTTCAAGGTCGAGAGTTCCAATGCCCTGCGATTCTGAACGAGCCGATTGCACTTTTTATTTAATAACCAAGTTCGGTTTTTTATTCAAGCTATGACGCCCGTCTACGAAGCGTACTGTGCCTGATTT
>NZ_JAKUFT010000226.1:0-343 GCF_022663605.1 Bacillus cereus group sp. BfR-BA-01379 | reverse complement strand
AGAGTGTAGATGGAACAACGTCTTTCTCACAAAACTTTGATTTACCTAAAGATGCAGTGCCAGCAACTCCTAAAGGAAACGCAAAAACAGTTGAAAGAACAGAGGGTACAGGTTCTCAAGAAGGAAAAATGGTACCAACAAAAGAAGGTACAGATTCTCAACCAGGATTTGAAATGGGATCCCCTGAGAAACCAGAATATGCAAAAACAGTTGAAAGAACAGAAGGTACAGATTCTCAAGAAGGAAAAATGGTACCAGCAAAAGAAGGAAATTAAATAATATATAGTTATAACGAGGAGCATCCAAAAAGTGGTGCTCTTTTTATATTATAGGGATTAACTAG
>NZ_JAKUFT010000225.1:0-347 GCF_022663605.1 Bacillus cereus group sp. BfR-BA-01379 | reverse complement strand
ATGAAGGTGCAGGCGGAAAAGTAACAGAAACAAACTTTGTATATGACCCGATTAACCAATTATTAAACGAGGCATTACCAAACGGAACAACTAAATCATACACATATGATGGATTTGGAAACCGTACAAGTGTGAAAGTTGTAGAGAATGGAAAAGAAACAAAATCTATAGCGGCAACGTTTAATGAAGGAAATCAACTTGTAAAATTCGGAAACGAATCGTTAACGTATGATGCGAATGGAAATCGTACATCAGATGGCAAGTACAAGTATACATGGAATGAAAATGACCAAATTGTAGCTATCACAAAACAAGGTGAGAGTAATGCATTTGCGACTTATAAATAT
>NZ_JAKUFT010000224.1:0-349 GCF_022663605.1 Bacillus cereus group sp. BfR-BA-01379 | reverse complement strand
GGGAATTGAAAAAATTCGCATAATACGGATTATGGACAGTTAAATCAAAGTTTTGAAGAAGCATTAAACCTTAAAAAAAGAATTAATGCTTCTTATTTTAATTATAGAGCGATGTGCAACTTATTTTTTGGTTTTAAATTTAGCTGACAAAGGCAATACTGAGCCATAGTGAATGTAAAGTTGGAGGGCGAGTGTATATGTTTGAAGAGGATGGAATTGTTTTAATTATGGAGCCTGCTGATGAAAGAAACTTGAGGAGATTTATTTTTTCAGTGCCAAAGTCAGTGTATGAAAAGAAGGGGCTTACATTACACTATGGAGCAGCTATAGGACAAGGATATATGGATAT
>NZ_JAKUFT010000223.1:0-349 GCF_022663605.1 Bacillus cereus group sp. BfR-BA-01379 | reverse complement strand
TGCCGCCACAGTACCATCTGATTTAAGAGCGATTGTATGATTACTCCCTGCAGATACTGCCACAATATCTCTCCAACTGCCTACATCGCATTGACCAAGTTTATTATTACCCACCGCCATCACTATGCCATCCGATTTCAAACCAACAGTATGAAGATAACCAGCTGCCAACGCCACAATACCCCTCCATTCGCTTACATTGCATTGGCCATATCGATTATTACCTACTGCCGTCACCGTTCCATCCAATTTAAGACCAACTGTATGCCAGTCACCTGCCGTGACCGCCACAATATCTCTCCAGCTATTTATATTACATTCTCTTTCTTTATTTCGGCCTACCGCTATT
>NZ_JAKUFT010000222.1:0-350 GCF_022663605.1 Bacillus cereus group sp. BfR-BA-01379 | reverse complement strand
CTACAATCACACTAAAAGCTGGTATCGAACGCGCATTACTAGAAGAAGTACCAGGCGTTATTGAAGTAGAACAAGTATTTTAATTAAAAGCGGAAGCGGCTCGTTCAGAACAGGAGGTCATTGGAGCTCCTGACGAAGAGGCGCTTTTTGCCTCGCAGGAAGGCGCGAAATGGCCGACTGTTCTAGCCGCTGGAGCTAGATATTAATCTAAAAGCGGAAGCGGCTCGTTCAGAATCGCTTCCTAGAGAGAGACCCAAATGGGTCTCTTTTTTTATTCAAATAGCACTTCTCCTTTAACATCATAAAACAAAATTGGAAATCCTTCTCAAAAAGTGAGATAATTAATACTA
>NZ_JAKUFT010000221.1:0-359 GCF_022663605.1 Bacillus cereus group sp. BfR-BA-01379 | reverse complement strand
CCATCGTTTTCTTTTCCATTTTCTCCGCCCCTTTTTATTCCATTTTAAAAACTTTTATACATTCAAATTCATTATTCATTTTGTCCATACTGCAAAGTAAAATCCATCGTTACGATTTTATCTCGAATTCAAGATATTAATTATAAAATTACACATCAACATCTAATTTATCGGAATTATCTCGAATTCGAGATAATATACGAAAAATATTTTCTCATTCTATAATCACAATAAATCTTGATTTGAACTATTTTTTATCTCGAACTCAAGATTTATTATAAGTTACTTATTTTTCATTGTCAATAAGTCCTTATTTTCATTTTTTAATTAAAAGAGAGTAAACACCAATTTAGTTTACT
>NZ_JAKUFT010000220.1:0-361 GCF_022663605.1 Bacillus cereus group sp. BfR-BA-01379 | reverse complement strand
ATTACTCATAATAACTGTTCCGCCATCTGGAAGTTCTTTTAAGCTTTTATATTTCTTAGAATAAATGCCCATTGGCTCTAAATGGATTTTTCCTGCGTTTACAATTTTATATCCCTTTTCTTGAATTTCTTTATCTAAGTAAGGAATGTGCTGGAAGTAGTTCGCATCAATTTCCTTATCCGCTAACGCTTTATTCGGCAACACATAATCTTGGAATTTTTTAATTTCTAATTTAATACCCTTTTTCTCTAATATCGGCTGTGCCTTTTCTAAAATAACAGCGTGCGGCACGTTAGAAGCTCCCACAACAAGCTTATTCTCTTCTTTCCCTCCGCAAGCAGCTAATGTAAATACAGACAGC
>NZ_JAKUFT010000219.1:0-364 GCF_022663605.1 Bacillus cereus group sp. BfR-BA-01379 | reverse complement strand
CCACGGCCATCAACAACAAGTACATCACCACGGTCAACACCATATTCATCCACAAGCTGTTCTTTATCAAACGCATCAAGGCCAGCATGGTCACCATGGTCATTATCACCAACAAGGTCACCATGGTCACCATGGTCACCACCACCAAGGCCAGCACGGTCACCATGGTCATCACCACCACCAAGGCCAACAAGGTCATCATGGTCATCAACATCAAGGCCACCAAGGCCACCAAGGCCACCAAGGCCACCAAGGCCACCAAGGCCACCAAGGCCACCAAGGTCAACAGGGCCATCAAGGTCAGCATGGTCAACAACATCAACAATATCAGCAATATCAACAACAGCAACAATCTTCTCCTTGG
>NZ_JAKUFT010000218.1:0-365 GCF_022663605.1 Bacillus cereus group sp. BfR-BA-01379 | reverse complement strand
CCACTTATCTAAACAAGGTAAGTAATTGAGGCAATGACTATGAAGAAGTTAGTCGAGACGATTGTCAAGCCTCTTGTCGATCATCCTGAAGATGTAAAAGTTACACAGGAACTTTACAACGGAGAGATAAAGTATCGATTAACTGTACATCCTGAGGATGTTGGAAAAGTCATTGGAAAGCAAGGGAGAGTTGCAAAAGCAATTCGAATGCTCTTGTATTCAGTGGGACATCATAATGATGAAAAAGTAACACTGGAAATTCAATAAACGTAAAAAGGGCGAGGAGTTATTTCCTCTCCCTTTTTTAACATTTAAAGAGAAGTTGCATGTTCCATATATGAAATGGAAATGCTTAATTTATATAG
>NZ_JAKUFT010000217.1:0-367 GCF_022663605.1 Bacillus cereus group sp. BfR-BA-01379 | reverse complement strand
TTGTATGTGTACACGCAACAACATACGGGCCGCCTTCTGGTAACTTTTCTCTTCCTTGCACTTCTACTTTTCCAGCTGTTTTAAATATATATTTCAACAAAAATGTAATTGGTTTATACATTTGTTTCGTTCCTTTCTGAACATCCGAATTATAATCATTCTCTTACAACGATTATAACACTAAGTTTTAGGAGTTGGTAATAAAAATGAGCATTAATTGTTAAATTTCAATTCTTACAAAAGTGTAATTTTCTTGTAAGCTAATTCGATAGTTACTTCTTGCAATATTTCATACAATTAAGTCAGAAGGAAACAACAACTATTCGAAAAGGAGCGGATCAATATGATGAACAAGATGAAAACGAAC
>NZ_JAKUFT010000216.1:0-370 GCF_022663605.1 Bacillus cereus group sp. BfR-BA-01379 | reverse complement strand
TTATATGCTTTTTATCTATTTTTTGTTGGCTTTAATACTTTATTAAAAGCAACTGATATTGTAAAAGTATGGATATTCCCTTCCACTCCTGCTTATCAAATCACCATATTATTACTACTACCTTTTATTATTTTGGCCCTGAGTGGGTTAAGGGCTCTTACTAGTTATTCTATGCTTGTTTTCTTCTTCACTACTTGGATGCCACTATTTCTTCTTTTTTCACTAAAGAGTAACTACAACCCTTTACATCTACTACCTATTATTAAAGATGGATTATACCCTATTGTAAAGGCAACAAAAGAAACCATTACTCCTTATGCTGGCTTAGAACTTGCATATTATATATACCCGTTCTTACAAAAAAAACAAA
>NZ_JAKUFT010000215.1:0-371 GCF_022663605.1 Bacillus cereus group sp. BfR-BA-01379 | reverse complement strand
TTTGAAGTTGTGAAATCAGTGAATACGAATGTCGCAACGGTAGGGGATGTTTTAGTATATACAATCGAAATTATAAATGCAGGTAGTGTATCAGCTACAAATGTATTTTTTCAAGATTCAATTCCACAAGGGACATTATTTATTGAAAATAGTGTAGTTGTTAATGGTGTTTTACAAGAAGGGGCAGATCCAGAACTTGGATTCCAAATAAATAATTTGCCTACTGGGGCGAGTGCAATTGTTACGTTTGAAGTATTAATTGATGAAATTCCCCAAGGAAATAATGTCGTAAATAATGCGAATGTAACTGGAGATTTCCTTGTAAATCCAACAGAGCCACCGATTACTATAACAGTACCAAGTAATACTGT
>NZ_JAKUFT010000214.1:0-383 GCF_022663605.1 Bacillus cereus group sp. BfR-BA-01379 | reverse complement strand
CGGCGGTTCGATCCCGTCATCCTCCACCATTTAGCCGACTTAGCTCAATTGGTAGAGCAACTGACTTGTAATCAGTAGGTTGGGGGTTCAAGTCCTCTAGTCGGCACCAGAAAATCATGGCGGTTGTGGCGAAGTGGTTAACGCACCGGATTGTGGCTCCGGCATTCGTGGGTTCGATTCCCATCAGTCGCCCCATTTTTTCTTTAAATCATTAATATGCGGGTGTGGCGGAATTGGCAGACGCACTAGACTTAGGATCTAGCGCCTTTGGCGTGGGGGTTCGACTCCCTTCACCCGCACTTTTAATAAAATAACTCATACATGTCTTGCGGAAGTAGTTCAGTGGTAGAATACAACCTTGCCAAGGTTGGGGTCGCGGGTTC
>NZ_JAKUFT010000213.1:0-384 GCF_022663605.1 Bacillus cereus group sp. BfR-BA-01379 | reverse complement strand
ATTCGGCGCTATTGTTTCTTTATACGTGTACTTTCCGTATGGTAGTTTAAATTTCGCTATACCTTGCTCATTTGTTTTTCCTTTTACTACTTCTTTTCCTTGTTCGTTGTAGATTGTAAATTCTGCATTTGGCAGTTTCGTATTCCCATCCGCTATATCTACTTTCGTTATTTCTAATTCACCTTCTACCTTCTTATCTTGAACGATATGTTTAATAATTTCTCCATTCTCTTTAATTTCAAATGCGAATGTCTCTTCATTTATTACATAGCCATTCGGCGCTATTGTTTCTTTATACGTGTACTTTCCGTATGGTAGTTTAAATTTCGCTATACCTTGCTCATTTGTTTTTCCTTTTACTACTTCTTTTCCTTGTTCGTTGTA
>NZ_JAKUFT010000212.1:0-386 GCF_022663605.1 Bacillus cereus group sp. BfR-BA-01379 | reverse complement strand
TGGGGGTTTTGTTCATCCTCCACTGATTATTAGCCCCCACCAATCGGACGTTTACGGACAGTTGATCTCCCACCTAACTTCTTTGCTTCAACTGAATTTTGAGGTGGGAGTTTTACTGTCCGTAAACGCGGGATAAAGATATTATTTTAATTATTGTAACACTTTCTTAATTTTCAATCTATTAAAACCGAAAATGATATGGATTAACTTTTTCCTATTATATATCCTTTAAAATATATTTGAATAATAAAGTGAAACTTTAATCAATGGGGGTTTTCTTCATCCCCCACTGATTATTAGCCCTCACCAATCGGACTTTAATGGGCAGCCCGACCCCCACCTAACTTCTTTGCTTTCGCTGAATTTTGAGGTGGGGGTCTTACTGC
>NZ_JAKUFT010000211.1:0-397 GCF_022663605.1 Bacillus cereus group sp. BfR-BA-01379 | reverse complement strand
TATGTAGGCGTTTTTTCTTATTTAAGCTTTTGTATGTTCTTTATGGTCACATTCGCAATGAGATCCACATTTCCCGTATAGTACTGTTGATTTTTCATCTTCAAAATGTCCAATTGTTCCTTCACATACTTGGCATACGATTGTTCCCATTTTTTAATTCCCCCTGAATTTTAATAATCATCTACTTATTTATAATTAAGCTTTCGCCTTGTCTTTATTAGCACAGTCACAATTTGTTCCACATTTTCCGTAAAGTACTGTCGTTTTTTCATCTTCAAAATGTCCGATTGTTCCTTCACATACTTGGCATACGATTGTTCCCATTTTTCATTTCCCCCTAAGTTTATGGTCCTAAAAACTTTTAGCTGTCCATTTCCTATCAATTATTGGGCTTTTG
>NZ_JAKUFT010000210.1:0-399 GCF_022663605.1 Bacillus cereus group sp. BfR-BA-01379 | reverse complement strand
AACATGGTGTTTCTGCTTGTACAATATCATCACCAAGCAATACCGCAAATGGCTCATTTCCAATGAACTTCCTTGCACACCATACTGCGTGCCCAAGTCCTTTCGGCTCTTTTTGTCTTATGTAGTGAATATTAATTTTTGATGAAGCTTGTACTTTTTTAAGTATTTCATGCTTTCCTTTTTCTAAAAGGTTTTGTTCCAATTCAAAGGAATGATCAAAATGATCTTCTATCGCACGTTTTCCTTTTCCAGTAACAATAATAATATCCTCAATTCCCGATTCTATGGCTTCTTCTACTATGTATTGAATTGTCGGTTTATCAACGATCGGTAACATTTCTTTTGGCATCGCCTTCGTTGCTGGTAAAAACCTCGTTCCAAGACCCGCTGCTGGAATAA
>NZ_JAKUFT010000209.1:0-399 GCF_022663605.1 Bacillus cereus group sp. BfR-BA-01379 | reverse complement strand
CACTGTCGGAGAACTTAGTTTTTTGAATCGTAATGGTTAAAAAGAATACTTTAAATTTCATTAGTTTTTTGCCCCTTTATAAATGATTTAGAAAAGACGATTGTAATAAGAAGCTTGGCGCTCTTTTACTTCGTTCATAATCGATTGAATGTGTTGTTCACGCAAAATTTCTTTCTGTGAAAGCTTACGTTTTTGAATGGTGATAGTTAAAAAGAATGCTTTAAATTTCATGAAGGTATTGCTCCTTTAAAAGTTATTTAGAAAAGACGGTTGTAATAAGAGGCTTGACGCTCTTTTACTTCGCCCATAATAGTTTGAATGTGTTGCTCACGTAAAATTTCTTTCTGTGAAAGCTTACGTTTTTGAATGGTAATTGTTAAAAAGAATGCTTTAAATTTC
>NZ_JAKUFT010000208.1:0-402 GCF_022663605.1 Bacillus cereus group sp. BfR-BA-01379 | reverse complement strand
CTAAACTTTTACTTATTTCGTGATAATTTTTAATAATCCTGCAAATTTTTCTTATTTTTCCGCCATTTGTTAAGAAAAAATAAATATATAAATTTTTTTGATTCTTCTCTTATCACTCGCCGAACATATATCTTAAACAAACGTTTGATTAATTCCCCATTTTTCTTTGTTAGCCCTTGATCCGCATCGATTTCTTCCTACCGAACATGCACCTTAAACAAACGTTTGATTAATTCCCCATTTTCCTTCATTAACCCTTGAGCTATATCAGTTTCTTCCTACCGAACATATATCTTAAACAAACGTTTATTTAACCACTTCATCCTATAGTCACAAAATCCGGAAACACTTTACATGACAAAGGCGTACTACAGATGAAAAGAACTAACGATTTCGGCCGTA
>NZ_JAKUFT010000207.1:0-405 GCF_022663605.1 Bacillus cereus group sp. BfR-BA-01379 | reverse complement strand
CCGATTGCAGAAGAACAACAAGTTGTAGAAGAAGCAGCGGTCGCAGTAGGGCAACCAGTTGTCCAAAAAGAAGAACCAAAACGTGAGAAGAAGCGTCATGTACCATTTAATGTTGTTATGTTGAAACAAGACAGAACGCGATTAATGGAAAGACATGCGGCTAGAACGAATGCAATGCAATCTTCTATGAGTGAACGGGTAGAGAATAAGCCTGTACAACAAGTAGAAGAAAAACCAGTGCAGCAAGTGGTAGTGGAACCACAAGTGGAAGAAAAACCAATGCAGCAAGTAGTGGTAGAACCACAAGTGGAAGAAAAACCAGTGCAGCAAGTAGTGGTAGAACCACAAGTGGAAGAAAAACCAGTGCAGCAAGTGGTAGTGGAACCACAAGTGGAAGAAAAACCA
>NZ_JAKUFT010000206.1:0-406 GCF_022663605.1 Bacillus cereus group sp. BfR-BA-01379 | reverse complement strand
TCTTATCATGAGCTGCTTTATCTGATAACAACTCATCAGCAAGACCAAAGATTGTCTCTTCGTCTGTTCCTGCTAATTTCAATGTACCTGCTTCAATACCTTCTGGGCGCTCTGTTGTATCACGAAGAACAAGAACCGGTACACCAAGTGACGGCGCTTCCTCTTGTACCCCACCAGAATCAGTTAACATTAAGTATGAACGTGCTGCAACATTGTGGAAATCAATTACATCTAGCGGCTCAATTAAATGAATACGGCCATGATCGCCTAGAATATCATTTGCTGTTTCACGAACAACAGGGTTCATATGAACAGGGTACACAACTTGTACGTCTTCATGCTTATCAACAAGACGTTTAATCGCTCGGAACATATTACGCATTGGCTCCCCTAAGTTTTCACGGCG
>NZ_JAKUFT010000205.1:0-415 GCF_022663605.1 Bacillus cereus group sp. BfR-BA-01379 | reverse complement strand
TCCTACGAAGTCACCTTTTGTTACTTGTAATACTTGCTCTTTCATTTTATGTATCCTCCTTTTTAATAAGTTATCTATATGTAATTTCTAAGAAATGTTTATTTCATAGTTTTTATGTTAGCGTTACATTAAAGTTAATAACGTAACGTTTGTAACATTAATGTAACATAACTATTGTTACGTTGCAATATAATTACGTAAATTTTATTACACTTTTTTTACGTTTTTTTATAAACACCCTTAAAAACCTTGTTTTAATGCACTTTCTACTAAGTTGATATTTGTAATGTTATTGTAACATTACAGTCATATAACGAAACATCCCCCTACTTACCTCTCCTTTTGTTACAAATCAAAGTACATATTTAAATGAATACGTTGGAATCTATCAAGCTTTTACTAACTGTTTGTGCTA
>NZ_JAKUFT010000204.1:0-421 GCF_022663605.1 Bacillus cereus group sp. BfR-BA-01379 | reverse complement strand
AACGGATTCTTGTAAGTATTTAAAAAGAGAATAATATTCTTCTGGATTCGTATACCCAACTGTATCTGGAATATTAATTACATTTGCTCCTGCACGAATCGCAACTTCTACTGCTTCAGCTAAAAAATCTCTTGCTGTTCTTGTCGCATCTTCTGCTGAAAATTGTACTGTCGGAAATAACGATTTCCCAAGTGTAACCGAGCGATGAATACTATCTAACACATCTTCCTTTGACATACAAAGTTTATACTTCATATGAATATCACTCGTAGCTAAAAATACGTGTAGACGGGGAGATACAGCAACTTTCACCGCTTCATATGCTCTTCGAATATCACTTTCTTTCGCTCTAGCTAAACTCATAACTGTCGCATTTTGAATTGTATTTGCAATGCGTTTTACCGATTGAAAATCCCCTTCG
>NZ_JAKUFT010000203.1:0-421 GCF_022663605.1 Bacillus cereus group sp. BfR-BA-01379 | reverse complement strand
TTTTCCGTTATATTCAAATTGAATCCAGTCATTTTGTACTTGGTGTGTTGTTTCGATTACATCATCTTGTTTCAACTTACCAATGATCTCTGAATCTGTATTTGCTCCAGCACGTACGTTTAATACGTTTGCTGTTACGTAGTAAGTATCTTTTGTGTAGTCAGCGCTAATGAAAGCTTCTTTACCGCTATTCAATTTCACTTTTGACCATCCGTTTTCTGTATGTAAAACGTTAACTTTATATCCATCTAATAATTTTCCGACAACTTGTGATTCAGTAGTTGGGTTTTCTCGTACGTTTAGTACGTCAGTTGTTACAATCGTTTCTGCTTTAGCAGATGTTGTGAAAATCCCAAGACCAAAAACCGCTGCTGTTGCTATACCCATAAATTTTTTCATAATAGCCTCCATTGCATTTGTT
>NZ_JAKUFT010000202.1:0-426 GCF_022663605.1 Bacillus cereus group sp. BfR-BA-01379 | reverse complement strand
AGGTAATGGAACAAGCCCTGCAGTTGGTGCATCCTTCACTGCACCTGGCGGAACTCCAGACCCGAAGAAAGCTGATGAAGAGGCTAAGAAGAAAGCTGACGAAGAGGCTAAGAAGAAGGCTGACGAAGAAGCTCAGAAAAAAGCTAATGAAGATAAACTAAAACAAGAAGAAGTTCAGAAAAAGGCTGCTGAAGAACAGCGTAAACAACAAGAGCAACAACAGCAACAAGAACAACAACGTAAACAACAAGAAGAAGCTCAGAAAAAGGCTGCTGACGAAGAAGCCGCTAGAAAGAAAGCCGAAGAAGAAGCTGCTAGAAAGAAAGCTGAAGAAGAGGCTGCTAGAAAGAAAGCTGAAGAAGAACAACACAACCAACAAGAACAACAACAAAATACCGGAGGAGATACACCTCACGCAGACGGAAA
>NZ_JAKUFT010000201.1:0-441 GCF_022663605.1 Bacillus cereus group sp. BfR-BA-01379 | reverse complement strand
GATGACCAAAATTGAAAAATTATTTTTCTTCTTCTATGAAAAGGCTGTACCAAATTAATTTGGTACAGCCTTTTATATTTTATAGGTATTCTATTTTGAGCGAATTGCTTCCGCTTTTAGATATATCCAGCTCCAGCGGCTAGAATCTCCGTTCATTTCGCTCTCTCGCATGAAGCAAAAAGCGCTTCAAGGTCGAGAGCTTGAAGTGTCCTGCGATTCTGAAAGAGCCGCATCTGCTTTTAGATATATCCAGTTCCAGCGGCTAGAATGGTCGGTGGCTTCGCGTCTTCCTACGAGGCAAAAAGCGCCTCTTTGTCAGAAGCTCCATCCCCCTCCCATTCTGAAAGAGCCGCTTCCACTTTTAGATAGGCCTTACCAATTCAAATTGTTCTCCTAGTTTTGCGTAGTTGTGTCCTGCTAGGCGGCTTACTGGTTTTAGTC
>NZ_JAKUFT010000200.1:0-462 GCF_022663605.1 Bacillus cereus group sp. BfR-BA-01379 | reverse complement strand
TCATCTATAGGCGAAGCGATTACATGGGTTTTATACGGCATTGATCCATACGGAACTAAAAACGAACCGAAACCTATCGGCAATGAAGATGCAGAAACGAAAGTAGAACTCCTTATCCAAGTAGACGAAAAGGATATTTTAATTGGTAAAGCTCAAAAGAAAGCTGCTAAGTACTTCATTAATGAAGTTCCTAAAAAGGCTAAAGAGTTCGAATCATTTGTAGATGAGTTGTTTGATAAACAAGCTTTCCTATCACTATTCAATCCAGGATTCTTCAGCTCACAACATTGGCAAACACAACGTGAACAACTTCTATCTTATGTAGGTGAACCACTGAAGAAAGAAGTGTTCGATGAGTTACCAAAAATACAAGTTGGTTTATTAGAAGAAAACTTAAAGAAACTTTCTATAGAAGACTTACAGAAGGTTCATGTAGAACGTAAGAAAACTCATGAAAAATCA
>NZ_JAKUFT010000199.1:0-469 GCF_022663605.1 Bacillus cereus group sp. BfR-BA-01379 | reverse complement strand
CGTAACAAGGTAGCCGTATCGGAAGGTGCGGCTGGATCACCTCCTTTCTATGGAGAATTGATGAACGCTGTTCATCAATATAAGTTTCCGTGTTTCGTTTTCGTTTAGTTTTGAGAGTTCAATTAAGTATTGACTCTTAAATGAGGATATGATATAAATAAATCCTGCAATTTGTATGGGCCTATAGCTCAGCTGGTTAGAGCGCACGCCTGATAAGCGTGAGGTCGATGGTTCGAGTCCATTTAGGCCCACCATACAACTTTCGGGGCCTTAGCTCAGCTGGGAGAGCGCCTGCCTTGCACGCAGGAGGTCAGCGGTTCGATCCCGCTAGGCTCCACCAAAAAGCTATTTTAAATAGCAAATGGTATGTTCTTTGAAAACTAGATAACAGTGTAGCTCATATTTTTTAATTTTTAGTTTGGTTAAGTTAGAAAGGGCGCACGGTGGATGCCTTGACACTAGGAGTCGA
>NZ_JAKUFT010000198.1:0-480 GCF_022663605.1 Bacillus cereus group sp. BfR-BA-01379 | reverse complement strand
CAAGTGAAGAAAGAAAACGTAGGAAATATCGTGTCACCGCAAGTGAAGAAAGAAAATGTAGGGAATATTGTGTCGCCGCAAGTAAAGAAAGAGAACGTAGGAAATATCGTGTCACCGCAAGTAAAGAAAGAAAATGTAGGGAATATCGTATCGCCGCAAGTGAAGAAAGAAAATGTAGGGAATATCGTGTCACCGCAAGTGAAGAAAGAAAATGTAGGAAATATAGTATCACCAAATGTATCGAAAGAAAATGTAGTTATTCCACAAGTTATACCGCCAAATATTCAAGTGCCAAATATCATGCCGATCATGGACAATATCCAACCACCAAATATGATGCCAATCATGGATAACAATCAACCACCAAATATGATGCCAATCATGGATAACAATCAACCACCAAATATGATGCCAATCATGGATAACAATCAACCACCAAACATCATGCCAATTATGGATAATAACCCAATACCAAACATG
>NZ_JAKUFT010000197.1:0-495 GCF_022663605.1 Bacillus cereus group sp. BfR-BA-01379 | reverse complement strand
TTTTATAACTCAAGCTTCTTCGAATCGTACTTTTCTAGAGTTTGCTGCAATTCATTTTGTTCATATAGAATATGCTGATCTGTCTGTACATCTTCAACATTTGCTCCACCTGCTAATAATCTCCTGTACTTAAAAGAGTGCCCTGTTAATACTGTTGTAATCATTTTGTATCGCCCTCCTTTTGTTTGATTACTTGTATCATAAAACAGGTATCTGAAGTTGATATGTAGTCTATCTAGAGTGTATGTAAATTTAGAAAATCTCTAATAAAATGTTTGTATTGTAACTTTACCACCAAAACTATTGCTCCAAACACCATGATTTGAAGAGAAAGTCCCCCATGTTCTAGCCTCAATTCTTCCTACAGTTCTATATTCAGTAAAACTAGTTAATCCCTATAATATAAAAAGAGCACCACTTTTTGGATGCTCCTCGTTATAACTATATATTATTTAATTTCCTTCTTTTGCTGGTACCATTTTTCCTTCTTGAGAA
>NZ_JAKUFT010000196.1:0-537 GCF_022663605.1 Bacillus cereus group sp. BfR-BA-01379 | reverse complement strand
ACTTTCTTCAAGCCTTCTTTTGTAACTTCATACATTGCTTTTTTTCCAAAGCTTTCTTGTTTACTTTTGTCTACATTTGTGAAAGTAGCTCTATGCACACCTTCTAAATGTGTTAACTCAATATAATCTCCTACTTTAACTGGAGCCTTTTGCAATTCAGCATTTTGTTGTTTGTTTCCATAAATGTCTTTATTGTATACTACTTTGCCTGATGCATTTTGTACTTTAATACTCGCATATGTTTCATTAAAATAATGATGTGGTACGCCTGTTTTTAAGTCAACTTGCATTTCTTCTGTCGACTTATTGAAATTGATTTTAGCAAACTCAAAATCACTAATTCCTTTTAGTGACCATGCAAATTGATTTCCATCTAAAATTGTTACTTCTGGCATTTTTTCTACTTTCTTCAAGCCTTCTTTTGTGACTTCATACATTGCTTTTTTTCCAAAGCTTTCTTGTTTACTTTTGTCTACATTTGTGAAAGTAGCTCTATGCACACCTTCTAAATGTATTAACTCAATATAATCTCCTACT
>NZ_JAKUFT010000195.1:0-555 GCF_022663605.1 Bacillus cereus group sp. BfR-BA-01379 | reverse complement strand
TATTGATGAAACACATATGATGAAATTATAACAAGGCTAACTCCATTTTGCAACTACCTGTTTTTGTCTTTTTGAATTTAAAAGCAAAAGCGGCTCGTTTAGAATCGCAGGACATTGGAGCTCTCGACCAAGAAGCGCTTTTTGCTTCGACCGAGAGAGCGAAATGGCCGGAGATTCTAGCCGCCGGAGCTGGATATAATTTAAAGTGGAGACGGCTCGCTCAGCTCTGACTGGCTAAGGTTCTCTCGCACAAAAGGTGCTTTTTACCTTTCGTGCGGGAGGTTCTTAGACACGAAGAGCTAGCCGTCGGAACTGGATATTAATTAAAAGCACAAGCGGCTCGTTCAGAATCGCAGGGCATTGGAGCTCTCGACCAAGAAGCGCTTTTTACTTCGACCGAGAGAGCGAAATGGCCGGAGATTCTAGCCGCCGGAGCTGGATATAATTTAAAGCACAAGCGGCTCGTTCAGAATGGAAGGGGGATGGAGCTTCTGACAAAGAGGCGCTTTTTGCCTCGTAGGAAGACGCGAAGCCACCGACCATTCTAGCCGCCGG
>NZ_JAKUFT010000194.1:0-559 GCF_022663605.1 Bacillus cereus group sp. BfR-BA-01379 | reverse complement strand
TGTACCAAAATTCAATATCAGGCTACAGTAAAGCTCCACGGGGTCTTTCCGTCCTGTCGCGGGTAACCTGCATCTTCACAGGTACTATAATTTCACCGAGTCTCTGGTTGAGACAGTGCCCAAATCGTTACACCTTTCGTGCGGGTCGGAACTTACCCGACAAGGAATTTCGCTACCTTAGGACCGTTATAGTTACGGCCGCCGTTTACTGGGGCTTCAGTTCAGAGCTTCGCTTACGCTAACCCCTCTCCTTAACCTTCCAGCACCGGGCAGGTGTCACCCCCTATACTTCGCCTTACGGCTTCGCAGAGAGCTGTGTTTTTGCTAAACAGTCGCTTGGGCCTATTCACTGCGGCTTTCCGTTAAGAAAGCACCCCTTCTCCCGAAGTTACGGGGTCATTTTGCCGAGTTCCTTAACCAGAGTTCTCTCGCACACCTTAGGATTCTCTCCTCGCCTACCTGTGTCGGTTTGCGGTACAGGCACCTTTTATCTCGCTAGAAGCTTTTCTTGGCAGCGGGGAATCAAAGACTTCGCTCCATAAGGAGCTTCCCCATCACA
>NZ_JAKUFT010000193.1:0-566 GCF_022663605.1 Bacillus cereus group sp. BfR-BA-01379 | reverse complement strand
ATGTTTGAGTTATTTTATTAAAAGTGCGGGTGAAGGGAGTCGAACCCCCACGCCAAAGGCGCTAGATCCTAAGTCTAGTGCGTCTGCCAATTCCGCCACACCCGCATATTTTGTTAAAATGGTGAGCCATGAAGGATTCGAACCTTCGACCCTCTGATTAAAAGTCAGATGCTCTACCAACTGAGCTAATGGCTCTTAATGGCTGGGCTAGCTGGATTCGAACCAGCGCATGACGGAGTCAAAGTCCGTTGCCTTACCGCTTGGCTATAGCCCATTAATTAAGAATGGTGGAGGGGGGCAGATTCGAACTGCCGAACCCGAAGGAGCGGATTTACAGTCCGCCGCGTTTAGCCACTTCGCTACCCCTCCGACATATATGGTGGAGGATGACGGGATCGAACCGCCGACCCCCTGCTTGTAAGGCAGGTGCTCTCCCAGCTGAGCTAATCCTCCATTTGCCTGGCAACGTCCTACTCTCACAGGGACAAGGTCCCAACTACCATCGGCGCTAGAGAGCTTAACTTCCGTGTTCGGTATGGGAACGGGTGTGACCTCTCTGCCATCAT
>NZ_JAKUFT010000192.1:0-569 GCF_022663605.1 Bacillus cereus group sp. BfR-BA-01379 | reverse complement strand
GGTTTTTTAGGAATTGTAGGTGCAACAGGAGCGACTGGTTTACCTAGCGGTGGCGGTTATTTCTTTTCTACTTCAACGAGTGCAATTGCAGCGAATGCATTAATACCAATTAATTCCGGATCTACAGTTTTTGGTTCTGATGTGAGTTTAACAAATGCAACAACTGTAACGTTAAGTACGCCGGGAATATATTTAGTAAGCTATTATTTTCAAGGTGATCCAAATGGGGGGAATGAAACGATTTCCGTGAGGCTTACTTTAAATGGAACGCAAGTCGCGGGGAGTTTTATTTTTTATGTTACAGGAGGTACTTTTGTATTAGAACCAGCGATTTCTAATACGATGGTCATTAATGTTGTTTCTTCAAATGCTACTTTATCTTTACAAAATGGCCCATTAGCTATTGGGCATGTAACGACATTATCTGGTGTGATAACTGCTAGTTTAAATGTATTAAAAATAGTTTGACACGTTAGTTATAACGGGGGAGATGCTTGTGAGGGATCAAGATAAGTGTAGTAAGTTTCAAGCACCTATTCCTTTTCCGGCGTCAGGTATTACGGGGCCAA
>NZ_JAKUFT010000191.1:0-593 GCF_022663605.1 Bacillus cereus group sp. BfR-BA-01379 | reverse complement strand
AGAGCGGGAAGAAGTAGAAGTAATTGCAGAAACAGAAGTGCCAGAAGAAGCGGAAGTAATTGCAGAAACGGAAGAGCAAGAAGAAGTGGAAGTAGTTGCAGAAGCGGAAGTACCAGAAGAAGTGGAAGTAATTGCAGAAACAGAAGCGCCAGAAGAAATAGAAGTAATTGCAGAAGCAGAAGAGTTAGAAGAAGTGGAAGTAATTGCGGAAGCAGAAGAGCAAGAAGAAGCGGAACCTGTAGAACTTGAGGAAACGCAGCAAGAAATATTGTTAGATGAAGCAATTGTACAAAAGAATGAATTCATACATGTTTCTGAGGCTGATGAACAAACGAAGAAAAATGTTCAAAGCTTTGCGGATGTTTTAATTGCGGAAGAACAACAAGTTGTAGAAGAAGCACCGATTGCGGAAGAGCAACGAGTTGTAGAAGAAGCACTGATTGCAAAAGAGCAACGAGTTGTAGAAGAAGCACCGATTGCAGAAGAACAACAAGCTGTAGAAGAAGCGCCGATTGCAGAAGAACAACAAGTTGTAGAAGAAGCAGCGGTCGCAGTAGGGCAACCAGTTGTCCAAAAAGAAGAACCAAAACGTG
>NZ_JAKUFT010000190.1:0-593 GCF_022663605.1 Bacillus cereus group sp. BfR-BA-01379 | reverse complement strand
AGGCAGAAGGTTCTAAACCGGGTCCAGTAGAACTGAAAGTGGAAAACGGCAAGGTCATGGCAAAGTATCCAGCGATTATGGATACGAAAGAAAGAAGCATTGTCTTTAAAGTGAAGGTAAAAGAAGAAGCAGAAATCGGTAAGGAAATTGTCAATAAGGCAATTGTAGTAGATACAACACATGAGCCAGAAAAGCCTCATGTTGCAATTACCCCACAATATAAAGACGGCAAGATTGCTGCTCAGAAAATGGCGAATAACCATAAACCAAAACTAGGAGAAGAAGTAGAATACCGAATTAGTTTTAAAAACACGGTAGAAAACGGAAAACTAGCAGAGGTAAATATAAAGGATACATTACCAAATGGTTTAGAGTATGTAGAAGGCAGCATCGCGGCAGAAGGTTCTAAACCGAAACCAGTAGAGCTACAGGTGAAAAATAATGAGGTAATGGCAAAATATCCAGCAATTACAGATACAGAGGAAAGAAGCATTGTCTTTAAAGCGAAGGTAAAAGAAAGCGCAAAAGCGGGAGAAGAAATCGTAAATGAGGCGATTGTGGATGATACAAAGAATCTGCCAGAAGAGCCTTAC
>NZ_JAKUFT010000189.1:0-608 GCF_022663605.1 Bacillus cereus group sp. BfR-BA-01379 | reverse complement strand
AATAGTTTGACACGTTAGTTATAACGGGGGAGATGCTTGTGAGGGATCAAGATAAGTGTAGTAAGTTTCAAGCACCTATTCCTTTTCCGGCGTCAGGTATTACGGGGCCAACTGGTCCAACGGGTCCGACAGGTTCTTTAGGTGGACCGACTGGACCGCAAGGAATACAAGGCGTACAAGGGCCAATTGGTCCAACAGGTCCTACAGGAATTCAAGGATTGCAAGGGGTGCAGGGAGAAATAGGTCCAACGGGTCCGACTGGTTTAACAGGACCACGGGGTGCTCAAGGTATTCAAGGACCGATGGGGGAACAAGGTCCACAGGGAATTCAAGGTGTTCAAGGTATACAAGGAGAAAGGGGGCCGACTGGCCCAACCGGAATACAAGGGATACAAGGTATACCAGGGCCGATGGGAGAAACAGGTCCAACAGGAATACAAGGGATACAAGGCATACAAGGCGAAATCGGGCAGGCGGGTCCAACAGGAATACAAGGTATACAAGGGGTGCAAGGTGAAATTGGTCCGACTGGTCCAACCGGAAATACGGGTATACAAGGTGTTCAAGGGAATTTAGGGAGCAGCGGTTTACAAGGGGTAACAGGTATA
>NZ_JAKUFT010000188.1:0-617 GCF_022663605.1 Bacillus cereus group sp. BfR-BA-01379 | reverse complement strand
ATGTTAACCACTACACCACGGGACCATTTGGTTGCGGGGACAGGATTTGAACCTGCGACCTTCGGGTTATGAGCCCGACGAGCTACCGTGCTGCTCCACCCCGCGATGATAAAATATTTAATTTAGAAAAAATGGAGGAGGTAGAGGGATTCGAACCCCCGCGCGACTCTCGCCGCCTGTCGGTTTTCAAGACCGATCCCTTCAGCCGAACTTGGGTATACCTCCGAGATAGAAACGTCTAATGGTGGACCTTGTAGGACTCGAACCTACGACCGGACGGTTATGAGCCGTCTGCTCTAACCAGCTGAGCTAAAGGTCCTTTATGGTAGCGGCGGAGGGGATCGAACCCCCGACCTCACGGGTATGAACCGTACGCTCTAGCCAGCTGAGCTACACCGCCATAAAAGATATTAAAATAAGTGGAGCCTAGCGGGATCGAACCGCTGACCTCCTGCGTGCAAGGCAGGCGCTCTCCCAGCTGAGCTAAGGCCCCATGTTTTTGGAAAATCGGGAAGACAGGATTTGAACCTGCGACCCCCTGGTCCCAAACCAGGTGCTCTACCAAGCTGAGCCACTTCCCGTTAATAAAAGCGCGCCCGAGAGGAGTCGAACCCCTA
>NZ_JAKUFT010000187.1:0-619 GCF_022663605.1 Bacillus cereus group sp. BfR-BA-01379 | reverse complement strand
TCCGCTTGGAATAGAAGATGAGGAAGAAGTTACGTATCAATCAGCGCCAATTACACAGCAACCTGCTATGCAACAAACACAAAAAGAAATGCAAGTAAAACCGCAAAAAGAAGTACAGGTAAAACCACAGAAGGAAATGCAAGTGAAACCGCAAAAAGAGGTACAGGTAAAGCCACAAAAAGAAGTGCAAAAAGAAAAGCCAATTCAAATAGAAAAACCAGTTGAAAAGCCGTCTGTTATTCAAAAACCACCGGTTATAGAAAAACAAAAACCAGCAGAAAAAGAAAACACGAAGTTTTCGGTAAATGTGTTACCACAGCCGCCGCAACCACCAATCAAAGCGAAAAAAGAATATAAGATTTCAGATGTAATTAAAAAAGGAAGCGAGTTAATTGCTCCTCAAATTACTAAAATGAAACCTAATAACATCATTTCTCCGAAAACGAAAAAAGATAATATCGTGTCGCCACAAGTGAAGAAAGAAAACGTAGGAAATATCGTGTCACCGCAAGTGAAGAAAGAAAACGTAGGAAATATCGTGTCACCGCAAGTGAAGAAAGAAAATGTAGGGAATATTGTGTCGCCGCAAGTAAAGAAAGAGAACGTAGGAAATATCGTG
>NZ_JAKUFT010000186.1:0-626 GCF_022663605.1 Bacillus cereus group sp. BfR-BA-01379 | reverse complement strand
TACGGATATAATCGTCCTTCAGTAGAGAAAAAGGTAGAAAAGCAG
This sequence comes from Bacillus cereus group sp. BfR-BA-01379, assembly GCF_022663605.1. Lineage (NCBI taxonomy): Bacteria > Bacillati > Bacillota > Bacilli > Caryophanales > Bacillaceae > Bacillus > Bacillus cereus group sp. BfR-BA-01379. The sequence continues at coordinate 581 of NZ_JAKUFT010000186.1, read as the reverse complement.
GAGGAAGAAAAGGAAAGAGAAGACCTTGAAATATCTGTAGAGGGCAAATCAGTCGTTGATGCATGGTTAGAGAAAAAAGGATATGCATTATCTGATTTCTCAGAAGGACAAGCAACGAATTCTTCCAGTCATGAAGGAGTTGATCAGCAAGATCAACAAAATAAAAAGGAAGAAAAGTCAGTTGTCGATCAATGGCTAGAGAAAAACGGTTATGAAATTGAACGCCAAGAACCTATAGTAGAAGAAAAAGAAGTGGTTCAAGAAATTAGTGCACCGCAGGAAGTTCCAGCGGCTGAATTACTTCACGAAACAATTGCTGAGAGCATGGAAGATGCTAAACAAGAAAGTGATGTAGTGGCCCGAAACATTCTACAAGAGGAATCAGTAGATTCTAAAGTAGAGCACGAGGATACAATATTAACAGAAGAAATTAAACGTAATACAGAAATAGAACAACCTACTATTGAAGTAGAAGAGCAATCTCCAGAAGAATCAGTGATTGTTAAAGCAGAAGAGAAACTGGAAGAAACAATCATTGTGGAAATACCAGAAGAAGTGGAAGTAATTGCAGAAACGGAAGA
>NZ_JAKUFT010000184.1:0-632 GCF_022663605.1 Bacillus cereus group sp. BfR-BA-01379 | reverse complement strand
ATAGACACAGGATCTACAATTATGACAATCGTTAGTATAGTAACTGCTGTTACAGGTACAGGGTTAATTGCCGCAGGGGGAATAGCTGGAATTAAGTATGTTATTAAGAAGCAGGGGAAAGATAAAGCTGCTGCTTGGTAAAAAATATTTTGAAGTAATTATACTAGGGAGGGATTTAACATGAATTTAACCATTTCAAAAAGAGAGAAACTACTTGTTACAAGTTTTATGATGGCTTCAATTATTATGATCGCATTTTTTGGTACAGTTACTGGAAATATTCCTATAACGGAAATTGATTTTGGAAGTCAAAGTAGCTTTTTTGCTACAAAATTAGGATTAACACAATCTGCTGCTGCTATAGTTATTGATTTAATAAATAAAGGATCTACAGTTTTAACAATCATTAGTATGGTAAGTGCAGTTTCTGGTGCAGGGTTAATTGCTGCAGGGGGAATAGCTGGAATTAAGTATGTAATTAAGCAGAAGGGGAGAGATAAGGCTATAGCTTGGTAAAATAGAATAAATAATATTACTTTCTTATCTGTTTATGAAGACCATGAAGTTGCGGAAATGCAATTTCATGGTTTTTTACTATTTAATTCCTACGGTACTCAAGTTTATAATCTTTG
>NZ_JAKUFT010000183.1:0-633 GCF_022663605.1 Bacillus cereus group sp. BfR-BA-01379 | reverse complement strand
GATACCACTTGGCACTATTTCTGTTGGAGAAACAAAAACAATCACCTACCAAGTTGTCGTTACAAATTTACCACCTGATGGAATAATTAGAAACCAAGCATCCTTCACTTATCAATATCAACCAAATCCGAGTGAGCCTCCTGTTACAACAACTACTACAACTCCAAGTGTGAACATCCCAATTAACAATCCAAATCCGACGACTACAAAATCTGTTGATCGACAAATTGCTGATTTAGGAGATACGATTACTTTTACCGTAACATTTCAAAATAGGGGGACCGTGCCCGCTACAAATGTTATTGTGAAAGATATACTTCCATCCGGTGTTTCATTCGTTCCTGGTAGCGTTGTCGTGAATGGAACATCCCAGCTTGGAGAAAATCCCGAAATTGGTATTCTAGTCGGCACTGTAAATCCTGGTCAAAGTATTACAGTTACATTCCAAGGTGTAGTAAATAGCATCCCGCCCGGGGGAGTCATTAGAAACCAAGCAAATATAACATTCACATATGAGCCAAATCCGAATGAACCTCCTGTTACAACAACTATTACAACTCCTGAAACAGAAACGGCAGTTAATACAGCAACACTACATCCACAAAAAACAGCTGATCGCTCCTTCGTTGCATT
>NZ_JAKUFT010000182.1:0-653 GCF_022663605.1 Bacillus cereus group sp. BfR-BA-01379 | reverse complement strand
GAAAAAAGTAGTAAATAGCCCGTCACCGAAGTTAGGAGAAGAAGTAGAATACCGAATTAGCTTTAAAAACACGGTAGAAAGCGGAAAACTAACAGAGGTAAAAATAGAAGATGATTTACCGAATGGATTAGAGTATGTGAAAGAAAGTGTGAAAGCAGAAGGATCTAAGCCAGAGCCGGTAGAACTGCAAGTGAAAGATGGAAAAGTAATTGCTAAATATCCAGAGATTACGGATACAGAAGAAAGAAGTATCGTCTTTAAAGCGAAAGTAAAAGAAAACTTCAAAATTGGCGAAGGTATTGTCAATAAAGTAGTTGTTGATGATACGAAAGATCCAACGACCTCAGAAGTAACGATTACACCAGAATATAAAGACGGTAAGCTGAAAGCAGAGAAGGTTGTAAACAATAAGAAGCCGAAGTTAGGAGAAGAAGTAGAATACCGAATTAGTTTTAAAAATACGGTAGAAAACGGGAAGCTAGCCGAGGTTAAAGTAGAAGATGAAATTCCAGCTGGATTAGAGTATGTGGAGAACAGTGTGAAGGCAGAAGGTTCTAAACCGGGTCCAGTAGAACTGAAAGTGGAAAACGGCAAGGTCATGGCAAAGTATCCAGCGATTATGGATACGAAAGAAAGAAGCATTGTCTTTAAAG
>NZ_JAKUFT010000181.1:0-686 GCF_022663605.1 Bacillus cereus group sp. BfR-BA-01379 | reverse complement strand
TTCATCAATATAAGTTTCCGTGTTTCGTTTTGTTCAGTTTTGAGAGAACTATCTCTCATATATAAATGTATGTTCTTTGAAAACTAGATAACAGTGTAGCTCATATTTTTTAATTTTTAGTTTGGTTAAGTTAGAAAGGGCGCACGGTGGATGCCTTGACACTAGGAGTCGATGAAGGACGGGACTAACGCCGATATGCTTCGGGGAGCTGTAAGTAAGCTTTGATCCGAAGATTTCCGAATGGGGAAACCCACCATACGTAATGGTATGGTATCCTTACCTGAATACATAGGGTAAGGAAGACAGACCCAGGGAACTGAAACATCTAAGTACCTGGAGGAAGAGAAAGCAAATGCGATTTCCTGAGTAGCGGCGAGCGAAACGGAACATAGCCCAAACCAAGAGGCTTGCCTCTTGGGGTTGTAGGACATTCTATACGGAGTTACAAAGGAATGAGGTAGACGAAGCGACCTGGAAAGGTCCGTCGTAGAGGGTAACAACCCCGTAGTCGAAACTTCATTCTCTCTTGAATGTATCCTGAGTACGGCGGAACACGTGAAATTCCGTCGGAATCTGGGAGGACCATCTCCCAAGGCTAAATACTCCCTAGTGATCGATAGTGAACCAGTACCGTGAGGGAAAGGTGAAAAGCACCCCGGAAGGGGAGTGAAAGAGATCCTGAAACC
>NZ_JAKUFT010000180.1:0-689 GCF_022663605.1 Bacillus cereus group sp. BfR-BA-01379 | reverse complement strand
GAAAAGAGCTTGAGTACACAGTAAGTGAAGTAAAAGTGAAAGACTATGAAACAAAAGTAGAAGGAACGACGATTACGAATACTTACAAGAATACAGAAACAACAGAAGTAAGTGGTAAGAAAGTATGGGAAGACTACGACAATAAATTCAACACACGTCCAGGAAGCATCACGGTTCAACTGCTTCAAAATGGAACAGAATTTAAAACGCAAGAAGTGAAAGTAGATGAAAAAGGAAACTGGACATTTAGTTTCAAAGATTTACCAAAGTACGATGAACAAGGAAAAGAGCTTGAGTACACAGTAAGTGAAGTAAAAGTGAAAGACTATGAAACAAAAGTAGAAGGAACGACGATTACGAATACTTACAAGAATACAGAAACAACAGAAGTAAATGGTAAGAAAGTATGGGAAGACTACGACAATAAGTTTGGTACACGCCCAGGAAGTATCAAGGTTCAACTGCTTCAAAATGGAAAAGAGTTTAAAACGCAAGAAGTGAAAGCAGATGAAAAAGGCAACTGGACGTTCAGTTTCAAAGATCTACCGAAGTACGATGAACAAGGAAAAGAGCTTGAGTACACAGTAAGTGAAGTAAAAGTTGACGGCTATGAGACAAAAGTAGAAGGAACAACAATCACGAACACGTACAAAAATACAGAAACAACAGAAGTAAATGGTAAGAAAGTA
>NZ_JAKUFT010000179.1:0-702 GCF_022663605.1 Bacillus cereus group sp. BfR-BA-01379 | reverse complement strand
AATTGGTATTAATGCATTCGCTGCAATTGCACTCGTTGAAGTAGAAAAGAAATAACCGCCACCGCTAGGTAAACCAGTCGCTCCTGTTGCACCTACAATTCCTAAAAAACCTATAGGGCCTTGACTACCAGTTGCTCCAGTAGGTCCCACAGCTCCAATCGGCCCTTGACTACCTTGCGCTCCAGCTGGACCTACACTACCGTTAACCCCTGTTATCCCCCTTGCTCCAGTTGGGCCTTGTATTCCTTGAACACCTTGCACTCCTTGTATTCCTGTTACTCCCGTTGCACCAGTAGGTCCGGTCATTCCTGTACTTCCTTGTATCCCTATAATCCCTTGAACGCCTTGTATCCCTTGTACTCCGGTCGCACCGGTTGCTCCGGTCGCTCCTGTTTCTCCAGTTTCCCCCGTAACCCCAACATTTCCTTGTGCTCCTTCAGGTCCCTGATTACCTTGCGCACCTTGCACTCCTTGTGGTCCTGTTATCCCGTTTTCTCCTATATTCCCTTGAGGACCTCTAATTCCTTGCGCACCTGTCGGACCGGTTATTCCCTGTATTCCTTGTATACCTTGAGAACCTTGCGCACCTGTTGGACCTACTATACCTTGTATTCCTTGAGGACCTTGCAAACCAATCGCACCAGTTGGACCGATTATTCCTTGGACTCCTTGAAGACCTTGAACACCTTGAGAACCAGTTAA
>NZ_JAKUFT010000178.1:0-705 GCF_022663605.1 Bacillus cereus group sp. BfR-BA-01379 | reverse complement strand
TATCAACAAAACGTTTTGTTACTAAATATCCTTTACGTACATTTATTTCTTTTGTGTCTAAAACTCTATTTTTTTCCTCCAATACATCTTCACGTGATACTTTTACCAAGCTCAAATTTCCCTCTCCTCACATTTATACATGTATATTTTCTTTGCTAACCAACTCAACCATATACCTAACTAAGTCATCCTTCAGTTCTTCATGTTGTAACGCCATCTCAATCGTCGTCTTAATAAATCCGAACTTCTCCCCGACATCATAGCGAATTCCTTCAAAGTCATAAGCAAACACACGTTGGATCTCGTTCAAACGTTGAATTGCATCTGTCAATTGAATTTCTCCGCCAGCACCTGTCTGTTGATTCTCAAGAAACATAAAGATTTCTGGTGTTAATACGTAACGACCCATAATTGCTAAATTCGATGGCGCCGTTCCTTGAGCTGGCTTTTCCACAAATTGACGTACTTGATAACGTCGTTCATTTTGTTCGACCGGATCAATGATACCGTAACGATGAGTTTCATTTTCTGGTACCGTCTGTACACCAATAACAGATGATTGTGTTTCTTCATATTGATCCATCAATTGACGTAAACATGGTGTTTCTGCTTGTACAATATCATCACCAAGCAATACCGCAAATGGCTCATTTCCAATGAACTTCCTTGCACACCATACTGCGTGCCCAAGTCCTTTCGGCTCTT
>NZ_JAKUFT010000176.1:0-729 GCF_022663605.1 Bacillus cereus group sp. BfR-BA-01379 | reverse complement strand
TTCATGAATACGAGCGACTTTCATTCGCTGTTTATGCCAATTCGCTCCGCCTTTTGTACGTCTAGATAGAATACGCTGGGCATGAGCGAGTTTCTTTTCTAATACCCGAGACCATTTTGGATTACCGAATACCTCACCCGTTGAAAGAATAGCAAAGTTTTTCACACCAACATCTATACCAACAGTGGAATCGGTCTTCGGCAATTCTTGTACTTCTGCTTCAGCAAGAATCGAGACAAAATATTTTCCACTTGGATTCCTTTTGACAGTAGCACTCAAAATTCGTCCTTCTACCTCACGACTTTTGACAAATTTGACAAGACCAAGTTTCGGTAACTTCAATTTATTATCTATAATCGCAATGTTTCCATTTGTATGTTTCGTTGTATAGGATTGGACTTTATTGTTTTTCGATATAAACCGAGGTGCTTTGTTTTGTTTTTTGAAGAATCTTGCATACGAGTCAGCTAGGTTGTGAAGAGAAGATTGAAGAGCGATACTGTCCACTTCTTTTAGCCATACAAATTCTTTTTTGAGAGTAGGTAATTGCGAAGAACAAGTGCCATAGGATAACCCTTTTCCTGTTTCTTTATACCTATCATTCCACTTTTCCAAAAAGTAGTTAAATACAAATCGTGAACAACCAATTGTTTTCGTAATAGCTATTTTTTGTTCTAAACTAGGATAGATCCGAAACTGATACGCTTTATGGATAAGCACCGCTTTTCA
>NZ_JAKUFT010000175.1:0-802 GCF_022663605.1 Bacillus cereus group sp. BfR-BA-01379 | reverse complement strand
AGGCATGTTAACCACTACACCACGGGACCATTTGGTTGCGGGGACAGGATTTGAACCTGCGACCTTCGGGTTATGAGCCCGACGAGCTACCGTGCTGCTCCACCCCGCGATAATACTATTCATATAATTTATATGGTGGAGGATGACGGGATCGAACCGCCGACCCCCTGCTTGTAAGGCAGGTGCTCTCCCAGCTGAGCTAATCCTCCAAAGTGGTGACCCGTACGGGATTCGAACCCGTGTTACCGCCGTGAAAGGGCGGTGTCTTAACCACTTGACCAACGGGCCAAATATTATAAATCCTATGGCGGAGAGCAAGGGATTCGAACCCTTGATACGCTTGTGACGTATACACGATTTCCAATCGTGCTCCTTCGGCCAGCTCGGACAGCTCTCCAATGGCTCCGCAGGTAGGAATCGAACCTACGACCGATCGGTTAACAGCCGATAGCTCTACCGCTGAGCTACTGCGGAATAATATTGCCTGGCAACGTCCTACTCTCACAGGGACAAGGTCCCAACTACCATCGGCGCTAGAGAGCTTAACTTCCGTGTTCGGTATGGGAACGGGTGTGACCTCTCTGCCATCATTACCAGACATTATTCTTTTGAGACAATCATTATTATAACTTATTCACTTTAAAAGTCAACAAGTTTTTTATGTTCCCTCAAAACTAGATAACATTTGCTTCATATTATATGGTTAAGTCCTCGATCTATTAGTATTCGTCAGCTCCACATGTCACCACGCTTCCACCTCGAACCTATCAACCTGATCATCTTTCAGGGATCTTACTAGCTT
>NZ_JAKUFT010000174.1:0-815 GCF_022663605.1 Bacillus cereus group sp. BfR-BA-01379 | reverse complement strand
TTTGCTCCTGCGGATAATTGACCTAATCCAGCTGTCACTTTTCCTGATCCGCTTTGTAATTGCGTTACTCCATCAATTAATTGAACTGATCCATTTTTTAATTTATCTACACCTACTTTAGCATTACCTAATCCTTCACCTAATCCTTGAAACTTACTTACAAATTCGTTTTGTGCATTCGTTAATTTTTTAATACCACTCGTTAAATTTCCTACATCTTCTGGATTCGACATTTTGCTTTGCATCCCACTTGTCTTTTCACTGATTTCACCTTTTAATTGCTTTACTTCTTCATTTAATTTATTTGTTCCACCTGCTACTCCGGCAGCTTTTTGCTGAACTGTCGCTGTACTTTTTACAGCACTTGTTACGAATGGTTGTAACTGTTCTTGATATTCTTTTGGTAAACTTTCAATTTGCTTTTGTAAATTCGCTACATCTTGCGCTGCAGTTTTTGCATCTCCTGCTGTTGATTGCGTAAATTCATTTAACTGATTTACATTCGCCCCAGCACCATCTATTTTCTCATTTACTGTATTCAATATAGAAGGAACTTTCGACTGCATTTCCTCTAAGCCTACAGCAGACTTTTGTACGTTACTATTTAACTCTTGCAATCCCTTTTGAATTTCTTGAGACCCTTTTTCTAATTGACTTTGCCCTTCAGCAAGTTTTCCCATACCATTTGATAGGTCAGTTGTTCCTGTTTGTAATTCACCAGATTTACTTACTAGTTTGTTCAAGCCATCAGTCACTTTCTCAGATCCATCACGCAATTCACCCGTTTTGCTATTTAACGTATTTAAACCGTTCGT
>NZ_JAKUFT010000173.1:0-929 GCF_022663605.1 Bacillus cereus group sp. BfR-BA-01379 | reverse complement strand
GATCTGTGCTTGGATCTTTTGGATCTGTATGTTGTTCGTCCTTGATTTTTGTATTTGTGATGTCATAACCATTCACTTCGGATTTATATCCCGCTACTGGTTGTTCTTTCACTTCATACTTATAAGCTAATCCGTTCGCATCATACACTTGTAGTTTTTCAAACGTGTACTTCCAGTTTGTTCCCACGCTTACTTCTTTCGTTTCAATAACTTTTCCATTCTGTAATAAGTCTACTTTGATGGATGCTGGGCGATCTATTGCATCGTTATCATTCCATACTTTCTTACCACTTACTTCTGTTTCATCCTTATTCTTGTAAGTATTTATAATTTTTGTTCCTTCTACTTTTGTTTCATAGTTTTTCACTTTTACTTCATCTACTGTGTACTCGTACTCTTTTCCTTGTTCATCGTACTTCGGTAGATCTTTAAAGCTAAAGTTCCAGTTTCCTTCTTTATCTGCTTTTACTTCTCCTGTTTTAAATTCTGTTCCATTTTGAAGCAATTGTACCTTAATGCTTTCTGGACGTGTGTTGAATTTATTGTCGTAGTCTTCCCATACTTTCTTACCATTTACTTCTGTTGTTTCTGTGTTTTTGTACGTGTTCGTGATTGTTGTTCCTTCTACTTTTGTCTCGTAGCCGTCAACTTTTACTTCACTTACTGTGTATTTAATTTCGTTTCCTTGTCCATCATACTTCGGTAGATCTTTGAAGCTGAAGTTCCAATTACCTTCTTTATCTGCTTCCACCTTTGTATCTTGTATTACTTTATCACCTTGAAGCAATTGTACCTTGATGCTTTCTGGGCGTGTACCAAATTTATTGTCGTAGTCTTCCCATACTTTCTTACCACTTACTTCTGTTGTTTCTGTATTCTTGTACGTGTTCGTAATCGTTGTTCCTTCTACTTTTGTTTCATAGTCTTTC
>NZ_JAKUFT010000172.1:0-1068 GCF_022663605.1 Bacillus cereus group sp. BfR-BA-01379 | reverse complement strand
GAGGCGGATATTCCACGCCTCCATTTGATTTAACTGATGTAAAAGAAGCTTCATTATATGCATAAAATGACTTTTCTACATTTTCCTTCGTATCCGCATTCGCTAATACACCCGTCATTACACTGTGTTTTAACATATATATCACCTATATCCTTTCGTATATTTCAATTAATAATCTCTGAAACAACGCATATTTCATTTTAGAAAATTCATTGTTGTTTTTCATAACTATCAAAAACAGCTATCAAAATTGATAGCTGTTTTATAATCTGTTAAATCACTTTATTTAACTATCCTTATAAATATCTTATAAGATATTTATATACTAACGTTGCTAACTTATTTTTTAAATCTACCATAACCAAGGAAATGTTTTTGATTATATGAACTAAACACATTTCCTCTTACAACACCCGTCTGTTCACTTCCTGCATGAATGAACTCACCGTTTCCAAGATAAATCCCCATATGTGATGGGCCAGGTGTATATGTGTTTTGTAAAAAGACTAAATCTCCAGGCTGCGGATCATTAATTTTAATTACCATCGGCCAATATCCTGCTACACTATTCCTTGAAATACTATACCCATTATTTTTATATACATAGTATATGAAACCACTACAATCAAAGGAATTAGGCCCCGATGCTCCAAAGACGTATGGCTTCCCTAATTGTTTTAGAGCTAATTCAATTACTCCTGAGACCTCAGAAGCATTTGGATTAATCCATTTTTCTCCTTCATAAGAAATAATCTTTAACCAGCCACTTGTTGTACCATCAATAACAAGCACCTCTTGTGCTGAAAAAGCTTGGCCTCCATTTCCTTTTGCAGATACAAATGATGGTTCATTGTACGTATAGAATGATTTTTCTACATACTTTTTCTCACCATTTGGATTGATCCATTTCTCTCCTTCGTAAGAAATAATCTTTAACCAACCACTTGTTGTACCATCGATAACAGGTACCTCTTGCGCTGTAAAGACTTGGCCTCCTCCTCCTTTTGGAGATACGAAAGATGGCTCATTATACGTATAGAATGATTTTTCTACATACTTTTTCTCACC
>NZ_JAKUFT010000171.1:0-1078 GCF_022663605.1 Bacillus cereus group sp. BfR-BA-01379 | reverse complement strand
AAGCCAAACTGAAATTCTTCACGTTACAGCTAAAAACGCTCTAACAAAAGGTGCAGTGGAACTTTCTAAAGTAGATGACATCGATGGCACTAAACTTGAAGGCGCAGTATTTAACATTGTTGATATGAAGGGTACTGTAATTCATAAAGGCCTTGTTACAAATGGTAAGGGGAAAATTGAAATTAACGACCTACGTCCTGGTGATTACCAATTCATCGAAATAGAAGCTCCTAAGCATTACGTTTTAGATGAAACACCAATCAATTTCACTATTGAAAAAGGACAGAAGGAGACTATTTCTTTAACCGCTAAAAATAGTTTAAAACAAGGTAGTATCGAATTAATTAAAGTGGATGATTTAAATGATCAAACAAAGCTTGCCGATGCCGTGTTTAATTTACTAGATCAAAACGGTAAATTACTTAAAACAGATTTAAAAACGAACGGTGAAGGAAAAATCATTGTTGAAAACTTACGTCCTGGTACGTATCAATTTGTCGAAACAACGGCTCCTAAACATTATGATTTAGACAAAAAGCCAATGGTAGTTACAGTTGAAAAAAGCCAGAAAAATATTGCTACTGTTACTATGAAAAATAGTTTAACTAAAGGCGGCGTTGAACTTATTAAAGCGGACGACGTCGATGGTACTACTCTTGAAGGCGCAGTATTTAACATTGTTGATGTGAAGGGTACTGTAATTCGCGAGAATCTTACTACAAATTCACAAGGCAAAATTAGCGTTTCTAACTTACGTCCTGGTGATTATCAATTCGTGGAGACGAAAGCTCCGAAACACTACGATTTAAATAAAGAACCGATTCCTTTCACTATTGAAAAAGGACAAGCCGAACCAATTTCTGTTACTGCTAAAAATAGTTTAACTAAAGGTGCGGTAGAGCTTTCTAAAGTGGATGACGTCGATGGCACTGCCCTTAAAGGCGCAGTATTTAACATCATTGATTTAAGTAATGGCAATGATGTTCACATTAATCTGACGACAGATGCATCTGGAAAAATCTCTGTTCCAGATTTACGTCCAGGAGACTATCAGTTTGTTGAAACGAAAGCTCCTGAA
>NZ_JAKUFT010000170.1:0-1079 GCF_022663605.1 Bacillus cereus group sp. BfR-BA-01379 | reverse complement strand
GATGCTCCTGTTTGTGGTAACGTGCTACCGTTTCCGGATTTTTTATTTTTAACCGGTTCATTATCGACAACAACTTTTAGCGTGTCATCTTTCGTTTCTTCTTGTACTTGTGGTTGTTCAGTAACTTCTTTTTCTACTACAACATTTTCTGAATCCACATTTGGTTTCTTATCGATTTCAGGAACCGATACATTTGACCAGTTATAAATCGATTTCCCAAGGTCTTTAAACTGAAGTAAAGCTAAGAATGCTTGCTCTGTAGCCATTCCGCTACCGTTTTGATCACTTGGTAACCATTTGAATTCACCATTTGGAAGTTGGTATGATAGTAGATTTTGCATTGCCTTATGTAGACGATGTTGATCTGCATCTTTAACAAGTGATAATCCAATAATCGCTTGCGCAGCACTATTAGAATTCTCTTGTCCATCAGCAGAAAAACCACCATTTTCTAGTTGTTCGTTATATAAATAGGCAACAGCTTTTTCTACAGCTGGCTTCACATCTGGTCGATCTTGATAAGGAGCTAATGCTGATAAAACCATACCTGTTACATCAACGCTACTAGCACTGTCTTTACTGCTTGCGCTATCGTAAGTCCAGCCGCCATCTGTATGTTGTGCGTTTAAAAGCGCATCAACTAAAGCAACTCGATTCCATTTTGAATTCACTGGAACTTCATATTTCTTCGTATCAAATGCAAGTAAAGCAAATGTATAACCTGTAACAGAATTCACTTTATCTGATTCGTACAATTTTTGAACTAAATTATGTTCGCCTACCTTTGTAGGGTCTGCATGCATTGCATTCATCATAATAATCGTTCTAGCTAAATCTGTCGCTGAAAAACGATTAATACGCTTTTCTACTTTTTCAGTTACAGACTTAACATAATTTAATTTCGCCTCAATTGGTATGTTCTTTCCAGAACGAGAAAGTCCTAAAGCTACCCAATCACTTTCAATTCCATCTTGTAACATCTTTTCAGACGTCTTAGAGATCGCTTCATTTACTTGCGCTGCTGGAATTTGAACGTTCTCTTGCTTTGGTTGTTCTGGTTTTTCTTGTTTTGGATCATC
>NZ_JAKUFT010000169.1:0-1130 GCF_022663605.1 Bacillus cereus group sp. BfR-BA-01379 | reverse complement strand
AGTAATGGCAATGATGTTCACATTAATCTGACGACAGATGCATCTGGAAAAATCTCTGTTCCAGATTTACGTCCAGGAGACTATCAGTTTGTTGAAACGAAAGCTCCTGAACACTACAAATTAGACAGCACACCGCTTAAATTTACAATTAAGAAAAGCCAATCAGGGAAACTACAAGTCACTGCTACTAACAGCTTAATTGAAGGTGCTGTTGAATTAATTAAAGTGGATGATATGAATCTAGATACAAAACTTTCTGATGCAGTATTTAACATCATTGATGCGAAAGGTAAAGTTGTTCGCACGAATTTAACTACTGATAAAGACGGGAAAGTTTCTGCTTCTAATTTACGACCAGGAGATTATCAATTTGTTGAAACGAAAGCTCCTACTCATTATGACTTAAACGAAACACCTATTAAGTTCACAATTGAAAGAAGTCAAACAAAACATGTCTTCGTTACAGCTACGAACAGCTTAACGAAAGGTAGTGTGGAGTTAATTAAAGTGGATGATGTTGAAGAAAACACAACACTTGAGGGTGCTGTATTTAAAATTGTTAATAAGGATGGACACGACGTCCGCACTGATTTAACTACTGATAAAAACGGCCGTTTAGTTGTAGATGAATTACCACCAGGAGACTATGAGTTTATCGAAACAAAAGCTCCTACTCATTATGACTTAAACGAAACACCTATTAAGTTCACAGTTAAAAAAGGGCAAGAAAAAATCGCTTCCGTTACTGCTACCAATAGCTTAACGAAAGGCGCTGTTGAACTTTCTAAAGTAGATGATGTCGACGGTACTGCTCTTAAGAACGCAGTATTTAAAATCGTTGATATGAACGGCAACGACGTTCGTTCTGATTTAACTACTGATAAAGATGGAAAAATCTCTGTTTCTGATTTACGTCCGGGAGACTATCAGTTTATTGAGACGAAAGCTCCTACTCATTACGACTTAAATCAAAACCCTATCAAGTTTACTGTTGAAAAAAGTCAAACGGCTACAGCTTCTGTTACTGCTACCAATAGCTTAACTAAGGGCGCTGTGGAATTAACTAAAGTCGACGACATTGACAACTCTACTCTTGAAGGTGCTATCTTTAAAATCGTTGATCAAAACGG
>NZ_JAKUFT010000168.1:0-1226 GCF_022663605.1 Bacillus cereus group sp. BfR-BA-01379 | reverse complement strand
GCGTTCATCCTGAGCCAGGATCAAACTCTCCAATAAAGTTAGTTTGTCTAGCATCTAAAAATAAAAATTGACGTTTCACGTTGTTTGTTTCGTTCAGTTTTCAAAGAACTTTTTGGTGGAGCCTAGCGGGATCGAACCGCTGACCTCCTGCGTGCAAGGCAGGCGCTCTCCCAGCTGAGCTAAGGCCCCAAACAATTATCGGGAAGACAGGATTTGAACCTGCGACCCCCTGGTCCCAAACCAGGTGCTCTACCAAGCTGAGCCACTTCCCGAAAGAAAACGCGCCCGAGAGGAGTCGAACCCCTAACCTCTTGATCCGTAGTCAAACGCTCTATCCAATTGAGCTACGGGCGCATATGGTGCCGAGGGCGGGGGTCGAACCCGCACGGTGGTCACCCACCGCAGGATTTTAAGTCCTGTGCGTCTGCCTGTTCCGCCACCCCGGCATGTCATATTGGAAATTGGAGCGGAAGACGGGATTCGAACCCGCGACCCCAACCTTGGCAAGGTTGTATTCTACCACTGAACTACTTCCGCAAGACATGTTTGAGTTATTTTATTAAAAGTGCGGGTGAAGGGAGTCGAACCCCCACGCCAAAGGCGCTAGATCCTAAGTCTAGTGCGTCTGCCAATTCCGCCACACCCGCATATTTAAGTTAAAATGGTGAGCCATGAAGGATTCGAACCTTCGACCCTCTGATTAAAAGTCAGATGCTCTACCAACTGAGCTAATGGCTCTTGCAATAAAAACTGGTGCCGACTAGAGGACTTGAACCCCCAACCTACTGATTACAAGTCAGTTGCTCTACCAATTGAGCTAAGTCGGCTAAATGGTGGAGGATGACGGGATCGAACCGCCGACCCCCTGCTTGTAAGGCAGGTGCTCTCCCAGCTGAGCTAATCCTCCGAATTGCCTGGCAACGTCCTACTCTCACAGGGACAAGGTCCCAACTACCATCGGCGCTAGAGAGCTTAACTTCCGTGTTCGGTATGGGAACGGGTGTGGCCTCTCTGCCATCATTACCAGACTGTATTCATTTAAGACAAGAATTATTGTAACTTATTTAACTTTTAAAGTCAACAAGTTTTTTATATTCTTTCAAAACTAGATAACATTGCTTCATATTATATGGTTAAGTCCTCGATCTATTAGTATTCGTCAGCTCCACATGTCACCATGCTTCCACCTCGAACCTATCAACCTGATCATCTTTCAGGGATCTTAC
>NZ_JAKUFT010000167.1:0-1232 GCF_022663605.1 Bacillus cereus group sp. BfR-BA-01379 | reverse complement strand
ATAGCATTCCATTTAAAGTGTTAAAAGATAAGACAGATGAAGAATCTAGAATGAAAGACAAGTTAATAAGTCCAGCCGTATTAAAAGTAGAAAACGGTAAGAAAAAAGCGACTGTAACATTAACAGATAACGCATCAATTAAAAATTTCCAAACAGAAAAAGATGGTTCATTTGTTGATGCAAAAGTAATCAGTGAAAATAAAGAGAAAAATACAAGAGTAGTAGAATTTGAAGTAGACAATTTATCTAAAAAGTTAAATACAAAAGTATTTATTGAAGTGGCATCACAAAATTATAAACAAACGCATGAATTACAACTTCAATTTAATGAAGAAAAACTTGAGCCAATTAAGGACGAAGAGAAACAACCGGAAGTAGAAAAACCAACTGTTGAAACAATTAAAGATGGAGAGTATAGCATTCCATTTAAAGTGTTAAAAGACAAGACAGATGAAGAATCTAGAATGAAAGAAAATGTAATAAGTCCAGCCGTATTAAAAGTAGAAAACGGTAAGAAAAAAGCGATTGTAACGTTAACAGATAACGCATCAATTAAAAATTTCCAAACAGAAAAAGATGGTTCATTTGTTGATGCAAAAGTAGTAAGTGAAGATAAAGAGAAAAATACAAGAGTGGTAGAGTTCGAAGTAGACAATTTATCTAAAAAGTTAAATACAAAAGTATTTATTGAAGTGACATCAAGAAATTATAAACAAACGCATGAATTACAACTTCAATTTAATGAAGAAAAACTGGAGTCAATTAAAAACGAAGAAAAGCAACCAGAAGTAGAGAAGCCGAATGTTGAAACAATTAAAGACGGCGAATACAGCATTAACTTTAAAGCGTTAAAAGATCAATCAGAAGAAATTTCAATGATGAACACGTACACGAAGAGTCCAGGCGTGTTAAAGGTGAGAGATGGTAAAAAGTATGTATCATTCACATTAACGAACAGTGCGTGGATTACAAAGTTTGAATTTGAGAAAAATGGTTCGTTTGTTGATGCAAGTGTAGTAAGTGAAGATAAAAAAGCTGATACACGCGTAGTGGAAGTAGAAGTAGGCGATTTATCTAAAAAGTTAAATGCAAAAGTAAAAGTAGATATCGATTCAATGAATTATCACCATTTCTATGACATTCAATTTGCATTTGATAAAGGTAGCATTAAACCATTAGACAACCAAGGCGGGAACAATAACCAAGGTGGAAACGACAACCAAGGCGGAAAC
>NZ_JAKUFT010000166.1:0-1238 GCF_022663605.1 Bacillus cereus group sp. BfR-BA-01379 | reverse complement strand
TTGCCGACTTTTGCTGCTTCCGTTACTTTCACCTTAAAGCTAACACTACGCTCCGCTGTATCAGTAATGTTTTCATACTTCGCTGTAATTTTCCCAGCTTCTTCTTTTAACTCTACTGGACTCGGTTCATTACCTTCTGCTTTTAAACTATCCTTCACATACTCTAAACCAGTTGGTAATTGATCCTCAATTTTCACCTCTGCTAGTTTTCCGTTTTCTACCGTGTTTTTAAAACTAATTCGGTACTCCACTTCTTCTCCTAGCTTTGGACCTTTTTTACTTACCTTTTTACCAGCTTTCACTTTACCGTCTTTATACTGCGGGATAATTTCTACTTCTGGTTGCTCTACTGGATTTTGTGAATCATCCACAATCGCTTTATTCACAATTGCTTTGTCCACTTCCACATCATCTTTCACTTTCACTTTAAAGACAATGTTTCTTTCTTTCCTATCAGTGATATTTTCATACTTTGCGATAATTTTGCCAGCTTCTTCTTTCAACTCTACTGGCTCTGGCTTATCACCTTCTGCTTTTAGACTATCCTTCACATATTCTAAACCAGACGGAATTTCATCTTCTATCTTCACCTCGGCTAGCTTTCCATCTTTCACCGTATTACTAAATGAAATGCGGTATTCGATTTCTTCCCCTAGCTTTGGATCTTTTTTACTTACTTTTTTATCAGCCTTAATTTTACCGTCTTTATATTGCGGGGTAATTTTAGCTGTCGGTTCAGTTATAGGATGGTTCGGATCATCCACATGAATAATCGCTTTATTTGTAATACCCTTTCCTATTGCAACTGAATCTTTCACCTTCACTTTAAAGACAATACTTCTTTCTTTCGTATCCATAATCTCTGAATACTTTGCCGTTACCTTGCCATTTTCTACTTTCAACTCCACTGGTGTTGGCTCTTCACCTTCAGCCTTTTCGCTTCCTTGCACAAACTCTAATCCAGCTGGAATTTCATCCTCTATCTTCACCTCGGCTAATTTTCCATCTTTCACCGTATTATTAAAAATAATTCGATATTCGATTTCCTCACCTAGCTTCGGTTCATGATTACTTACTTCTTTTCTCGCCTCAATTTTTCCATCTTTATATTGCGGGGTAATCGGTACGTAAGGCTCTTCTGGCAGATTCTTTGTATCATCCACAATCGCCTCATTTACGATTTCTTCTCCCGCTTTTGCGCTTTCTTTTACCTTCGCTTTAAAGACAATGCTTCTTTC
>NZ_JAKUFT010000165.1:0-1271 GCF_022663605.1 Bacillus cereus group sp. BfR-BA-01379 | reverse complement strand
ATACAAGGGGTGCAAGGTGAAATTGGTCCGACTGGTCCAACCGGAAATACGGGTATACAAGGTGTTCAAGGGAATTTAGGGAGCAGCGGTTTACAAGGGGTAACAGGTATACAAGGTATTCAAGGTCCGATGGGTCCGACTGGTCCAACCGGTTCTCAAGGAATACAAGGGGAGCAAGGGCCAATGGGCCCAACTGGTTTAACTGGTGTTCAAGGTTTACAAGGTCCACAAGGTGAGATGGGGCTAACTGGTCCAACCGGCTCTCAAGGAATTCAAGGAGTGCAAGGTGTAATAGGGCCAACGGGTGCAACTGGTTTGCAAGGGGATCCAGGT
Source organism: Bacillus cereus group sp. BfR-BA-01379 (assembly GCF_022663605.1). Lineage (NCBI taxonomy): Bacteria > Bacillati > Bacillota > Bacilli > Caryophanales > Bacillaceae > Bacillus > Bacillus cereus group sp. BfR-BA-01379. Next base: position 938 of record NZ_JAKUFT010000165.1, on the reverse strand, counting down.
CCAACCGGTTCGACAGGTCAGGCGGGGGTAACAGGTCCAACTGGATCTGCAACGGGTCCAACCGGAGCAACGGGTCCAACTGGTCCGCCAGGAGGCCCAACCGGTCCAACTGGTCCAGCAGGATCACCGGGAGGTCCAACCGGTCCAACAGGAGCAACAGGAGCAACAGGGGCGACCGGAGCAACAGGAGCGACTGGCATTCAAGGGGTGCAAGGAATACAAGGACCTACAGGTGCAACCGGTTTAACAGGTTTGCAAGGCGTACAGGGGCCAATGGGGGTAACAGGTCCAACAGGTGACCAAGGAATTCAAGGTCCACAAGGAGTAATGGGAGTAACCGGTCCAACCGGTTTACAAGGTTTACAAGGAGTGCAGGGACCGATAGGAGCAACGGGGCAGGCAGGTCCTCAAGGGGTGCAAGGGGCACAAGGTCCAATTGGTCCAACAGGCCCGCAAGGAATACAAGGAATACAAGGTGAGCAAGGAGTAATGGGAGCAACCGGCCCAACCGGATTACAAGGTCTTCAAGGAATACAAGGCCCAATCGGTCCAACCGGTCCTCAAGGTTTACAAGGGTTGCAAGGTCCAAGTGGTATAACTGGTCCAACCGGTCCTCAAGGGATACAAGGAATTCAGGGGCCACAAGGAGGTATAGGTCCAACTGGTGCGACTGGAATACAAGGAGTGCAAGGTCCACAGGGTCCAACGGGTCCAACAGGTGCAACAGGCCCGCAAGGAATTCAGGGAATCCAAGGAATCCAGGGTCCAACCGGTCCACAGGGTATTCAAGGTCTGCAAGGAATCCAAGGTCCGATTGGTCCAACAGGCCCAACTGGACCTCAAGGAATACAAGGGATAACCGGATCAACAGGTCCAACCGGTCCAACGGGTGCAACCGGACCGACGGGAGCAACTGGTCCACAAGGCATCCAAGGAAT
>NZ_JAKUFT010000164.1:0-1350 GCF_022663605.1 Bacillus cereus group sp. BfR-BA-01379 | reverse complement strand
GGAATACAAGGAGTACCAGGTCCAACAGGAGAAACAGGACCACAAGGAGTTCAAGGAATACAAGGGCCGATGGGAGATATAGGACCAACAGGACCAGAAGGTCCAGAAGGACTTCAGGGTCCACAAGGAATCCAAGGCGTGCCAGGACCAGCTGGAGCAACAGGTCCAGAGGGTCCACAAGGAATCCAAGGAATTCAAGGACCAGTAGGAGCGACAGGACCAGAAGGCCCACAAGGAATACAGGGATTACAAGGAATTCAAGGTGTAACAGGAGCAACTGGAGCGCAAGGAGCAACTGGAATCCAAGGCGTTCAAGGGAATATAGGTGCAACGGGTCCAGAGGGTCCGCAAGGTGTTCAAGGTACTCAAGGGGCGATAGGTCCAACAGGTCCAATGGGAGCGCAGGGAGTGCAAGGTATTCAAGGAATCCAAGGTCCGACTGGTGCGCAAGGAGTGCAAGGACCGCAGGGAATTCAAGGAATCCAAGGTCCAACAGGAGTAACAGGGGATACGGGTGTAACCGGAGCGACAGGGGAAGGAACTACAGGGCCGACAGGAGTAACAGGTCCAACCGGGATAACAGGTCCTTCTGGAGGACCTGCAGGACCGAGTGGTCCAACGGGGCCATCAGGTCCGACAGGAGTGACAGGTCCATCCGGTGGACCACCTGGACCAACAGGAGCAACTGGGGTTACAGGAGCAACTGGAGATACTGGGATTACGGGCTCAACAGGAGTGACAGGAGCGACCGGAGAAACGGGAGCAACTGGGGTTACGGGTTTACAAGGCCCGCAAGGAGTACAAGGGCCTCAAGGGATACAAGGAGTAACTGGGGCGACAGGAGATCAAGGTCCACAGGGAATCCAAGGTCCTCAAGGAATTCAAGGTCCAACAGGTCCCCAAGGAATTCAAGGTGCACAAGGTCCCCAAGGGATACAAGGAGCAACCGGAGCAACAGGAGCACAAGGTCCGCAGGGAATTCAGGGGATACAAGGGGTGCAAGGTCCGACTGGTCCTCAAGGCCCAACCGGAATTCAAGGTGTTCAAGGAGAAATAGGTCCAACCGGTCCCCAAGGTGTGCAAGGATTGCAAGGTCCCCAAGGCCCAACAGGGGATACGGGAGCTACTGGTTCACAAGGCCCGCAAGGAATTCAAGGTCCAACGGGAGTCACTGGAGCAACCGGAGCGACAGGTCCCCAAGGAATTCAAGGGCCGCAGGGGGTCCAGGGTCCCCAAGGTCCAACGGGGGCCACAGGAGCAACTGGTGCACAAGGCCCAACAGGGGACACGGGTCCAACTGGTTCGCAAGGAATCCAAGGTCCAACCGGTCCAACTGGAGCTGGAGCAACC
>NZ_JAKUFT010000163.1:0-1357 GCF_022663605.1 Bacillus cereus group sp. BfR-BA-01379 | reverse complement strand
CAAATGAAAGTGGAAAAGCTGAGAAAACAGATAACCCAAAGACTGGCGATGAATCACGCATCGGATTATTTGCAGCGTTAATTCTTATTTCAGGTGTTTTCTTAATTCGTAAAGTGAAGTTAAGTAAATAAATCTTTTGAAGGGTGATGAATATATGTTTAAACAATTTAAAATGATTATTGCCGTATTTGCTGTTTTATTTACGTTTATAGCAACACTAGGTTTACAAGATACAAAGGCTGCTACAAAATTGGCTGATGGAAAATATAATATTGCTTTTACTGTATGGAAAGGCGATAAAGATGAATCATCTAGAATGAATAGTTATTTTGAAAGTCCGGCAACAGTAACAGTTAAAGATGGAAAACAATATGTTTCATTCAAGGTGAAAGATAGTACTTCTATTAAAAGTTTACAAGTAGAAAAAAATGGTCAATTCGTAGAAGCTACTGTGTTAAGTGAAAATACAAAAGAGAATACTAGAGTAGTAGAATTTGAAGTTGCTGATTTGTCAAAAAAACTAAATGGCAAGGTGAAAATTAATATCCCAATTATTAATTATGATGCTTCATATGATATTCGTTTTGTATTTGATGGGAACAGTATTAAATAATTTAAAAATTTTCAAAAGGGAGGGTCGTTCCATTGAACAGGTATGTAAAAATTATTGTTGCTATGTTTTTAATGGTATTTACATTCGTATCAACATTACAACCACTTGCAGTTCAAGCAGCTACCCAGTTGGCTGACGGTGAATATTCAATCGGTTTCAAAGTTCTTAAGGACACATCAGATGAAGAATCTATGATGAATCAATACTCTGTAAGTCCAGGAACTTTAAAAGTGAAGGATGGGAAGAAGAAGGTATCCTTTACGTTAGAACATAGTTCATGGATTACAAAGTTTGAAACAGAAAAAAATGGACAGTTTGTTGCGACAAATGTAAGTAGTGAAGATAAAGAAAAAGATACAAGAGTAGTAGAATTTGAAGTGGACGATGTAGAGAAAGTATTAAATGCGAAAGTAAAAGTAGACATAGACTTTTTAAATTATCATCATGACTATGATGTGCGCATTGTATTTGATCAAAATAGTATTACACCGATTCATGTAGAACAACCAAATGAAAAAGAGGACCCAGCTAATAAGCCAGATCCAAATGAAAAACCGGATCCAAGTCAGAAGCCCGACCAAAAGCCTGACTCAGATCAACAACCCAATTCTAACACAATTAACGATGGGAATTATAGCATTCCATTTAAAGTGTTAAAAGATAAGACAGATGAAGAATCTAGAATGAAAGACAAGTTAATAAGTCCAGCCGTATTAAAAGTAGAAAACGGTAAGAAAAAAGCGA
>NZ_JAKUFT010000162.1:0-1364 GCF_022663605.1 Bacillus cereus group sp. BfR-BA-01379 | reverse complement strand
TAAGCTAATTCGATAGTTACTTCTTGCAATATTTCATACAATTAAGTCAGAAGGAAACAACAACTATTCGAAAAGGAGCGGATCAATATGATGAACAAGATGAAAACGAACAATTTTTTAAATACAATGGGCACGGTATTTTCCGCTCTAATCGACGCAAAAGCTGTTTCTTCTACATTAAACAAGTAAGGAGAATTCATTATGAACAATATCACTTTTAACAAATTAGATTTTTTAGGATTAGCTAGCGGCTCTCTTCTTCTTACTGCTTTTATTTACGCTGCTACGCTTGTATAACTTTGTGTCCCCTTTCCCCTTTATATAGAAAAAGACGACCGTCTATGCCCGGTCGTCTTTTTAAATGTTTCTTTCTTTTAACTCTTTTAAGAGCTGTATCATTTCAGCTTGTTGTTTTATCTTCTTACGACCATTTCGGTTAATCGCTGCAAGCTCACAAGCAACTCCGACAGCAAAGAAAAACAATACACTTTCTAACATGTGAAATCCTCCAATTGCCTACTAAACAGCTTGGCGTAATTGCTCTTCTTGTAAAACCTTCTTATTTATATTTTTTTCTTTTCTCTGACAAACGTTATTGCGAATAAGTGCTGCAATAACAAGTAAAGTTCCTACAATATCAAACATCGTTATTTTGTATCCTTGCATCATCATAATCATTAAAGTCGTAATCGGTACAAAGTTAATAAATAAAATCCCATTAATAGATGATAAAATCTTCACACCATAATTCCAAGCGAGTAACGCTACGATTCCCGGTAATGTCATCATAAACAATAAATCATATTTCACGATAGAAATCGTTCCCATACTCGGAATCGATACATATCCAAGCGATGTAATAATTACAGTTATAATCCCTGTGACAGTCGTACCGAATACACACGTCAACGTAGAATAACGTAATGTTGACCAATCGCTACACGTTTGACCACCCATCGTATAAATAACCCAGCCTACAACTCCAACAAATATACATGCTAGTGAAAACATGTTATCTTTCAACGTTAAAAAGAAACCCATATCACCTTTTGTAATAACAAATATAGCTCCTACAAAAGCGATAATCATACTCGTTATCATATACTTTTTCGGTTTTACATGCTTATATCCCCATAGAATACAAATAGAAATCATCGGCATAAGTGCTTCCATAATGGAGGCTACCATCACACCTGATTTCCCCATTAACATTTGACCTAAAAATATAAGTACATTATATACAGTAAACGCCATCATCCCGAAAAAGACGAGTAACTTTCCTCTTCCCTCTAAACGAAATGCCTGCCTTCCTTCTTTCGCTAACAACAATACAATCAGTACGATTGCCACCGCTCCATAGCGAA
>NZ_JAKUFT010000160.1:0-1655 GCF_022663605.1 Bacillus cereus group sp. BfR-BA-01379 | reverse complement strand
GGATCCGAAGGGAACTGTATTTTTTAAACAAGCTAGGGTTGGTAAAAGTGGTAGAGAATTTTATATGTATAAATTTCGCTCAATGTCTACAGATGCTGAAGAGAAACTAAAAGATCTATTAAAATATAATGAAGTATCTGGTGCAATGTTTAAAATGAAAGATGATCCACGTGTTACCAAAATCGGGAAATTTATACGTAGAACGAGTATAGATGAATTACCACAGTTAATCAATGTACTAATGGGTGATATGAGTCTTGTTGGTCCGAGACCACCATTATTACGTGAAGTAAATGAATATACAGACTATCAAAAGCAAAGATTATTGGTGACACCTGGATGTACAGGATTTTGGCAAGTAAGCGGTAGGAGTAGTTTAGGGTTTGAAGAAATGGTAGAGCTGGACCTAACATATATTCAAAATAGAAATATATTCTTGGATTTTAAAATTATATTTAAGACGTTTAAAGTATTACTTGGTTCGAAAGATGCATATTAAAACATACTTAGATATCAATTTAAAAAGAGGAGTGAATTTTGAACTTATCACATATGAATAAAAAAAAAATGGAAGTTATTATATACTTTTATATACTTTTAATTCTAGGATTTTTGGTAGTTATTTTTTCAGAGAATATATTACCAGATAAATATTTTATTGATTCAAATACAATTAGGGAATATTTTGATATAGCGAATGATTTTAGTTTGAAGTTTTTTGAAGGTTTTTGGAATACAGCTTGGTTATATAAATTAATGTTAATTAACAAATTAGATTCTAGAGTTTTAGAAGGTATTGTGAATTACAGTATATATTATATTTGTTTGATTTTCACAATATTGTTATTGAAGAAGAATATTCCTTTAAAATATGCATTGCTATTATTAGTATGGAATATACCGGCTGCTATTTATTTAGGGCAACTTACTAAAGAAATATTTATTGTACCTATCTTAGTGTTACAGATAGTAGCTTTTCAAAAAAAGAGTCGTTTTTTGATCTTTTTATCTATACTACTCATAATATTTTACGCAATGTTCTTTAGGAATTATTGGTTGATTATTATATGTATGACTATAATGATTTTCCTCGTCCGTATATATTTTATTAAATATAATTTCATAGTAAAAACCTTTATGGTAATAAGCGGGATGCTAGCTATATTTGTAGTGGCAAATTTTGGCGGTATGTATTTGACTGATTCTAGATTTAACGTCAATGAAATATTGGAATCAGAAACAATGATTAATAATCTGTTAATTAACACATCAGTTTTTAGTGATCTTGTCAATTGGTTCATTGCATGGGTATCTATTTTATTCCCACTACCATTACTGGTAAAGGGTGGCTTAACGCAGAAGTGTTTTTTAATTTTAGCAATATATACATTTTATGTATTTATAAAGTGTATAAGGCGATATAATAAGAATTCTAAAGAAACAAAGGATTATTCAGTGGAATGGTCCATAGCTTTTGTGATTAGTTTTTCTATGGTTCAAGGAATTTTCGAACCAGATTATGGTTCAGTCTTAAAACATCAGGTTGTAATGATTCCGATGTATTTCTATGTAATTTTATATTGTCATACATTATTAGATAAACGAAGTAATAAAGATAGTTAAAAGATTTCCTGGTTAAAAGGGAATCTTTTTTT
>NZ_JAKUFT010000159.1:0-1904 GCF_022663605.1 Bacillus cereus group sp. BfR-BA-01379 | reverse complement strand
GTTAAAAGAAGAAGCTGGGAAAATTACAGCGAAGTATGAAAACATTACTGATACAGCGGAGCGTAGTGTTAGCTTTAAGGTGAAAGTAACGGAAGCAGCAAAAGTCGGCAAGACAATTGTGAATAAGGCAATTGTGGATGATCATAATCCGAAGAATCCACCGCAAAAACCAGAAGCGATTATTACACCGGAGTATAAAGACGGAAAACTAAAAGCTGAGAAAACAGTAAATAATCCAGCTCCAAAATTAGGAGAAGAAGTAGAATATCGAATTACATTCCGTAACGTAGTTGAACATGGAAAAGTAGCGAAGGTGAAGATTAAGGATGAATTACCAAGTGGCTTAGAGTTTGTAGAAGGTAGTGAAAGAGCTGAGGGAGAGAATTCGAAACCGTTGCATGTGAAAGTGAAAAATGGAATCGTCCTTGCAGAATATCCAGAAATTACGGATACGAAAGAGAGAAGCATTGTCTTTAAAGTGAAGGTGAAAGAAAAAGCTAAAGTTGGCGAAGAAATTGTGAATAAGGCGGTTGTGGAAGATACAATAAACCCACCAGAGCAACCGAATATCGCTATTCAGCCTCAATATAAAGATGGTGCATTACAAGCAGAAAAAACAGTAAGCAATCATGAACCGAAGTTAGGAGAAGAAGTAGAATACCGAATTAGCTTTGAAAATACGGTAGAGAACGGAAAACTAACTGAGGTAAAGGTAGAAGATGAAATTCCAGCTGGTTTAGAATATGTACAAGATAGTATAAAGTCTGATGGGCCACAACCAAATCCGGTAGAACTTCATGTTGAGAATGGAAAAGTAACAGCAAAGTATCCGGAAATTACAGATACGAAAAAAAGAAGTATCATCTTTAAAGTGCGAGTACAAGAAACGGTACAAGTAGGAAAAGAGATTGTAAACAAGGCAATTGTGGATGATAATAATCCGACGACTCCGCCAGTTGAGTCACTTATACCAATTACCCCGCAATATAAAGATGGGAAACTAGAGGCAAGGAAAGAAGTAAGTAATCATGAACCGAAGCTAGGAGAAGAAATCGAATATCGAATTACTTTTAACGGCACAGTAGATGGCGGGAAGTTAGTTGATGTGAAAATTGAAGATAAAATCCCAGCTGGTTTAGAATATGTGCAAGATAGTTTGAAGGCTGTAGGTGACAAGCCTGCACCAACAGAGCTTACAGTAGAGAGTGGAAAAGTAATAGTAAAGTATCCAGATATTATGGATACGCAAGAAAGAAGTATCATCTTTAAAGTGAAGGTAAAAGAAACAGTAAAAGTTGGAGAGGAAATAACAAATAAAGCGATTATTCATGTGGATGATCCGGACCATCCAGTTATAGAACCGACAGCGACAATAAAGCCAGAATATAAAGATGGTAAGTTAAAAGCAACGAAGACAGTAAGTAATAAAGAACCGAAGCTAGGAGAAGAAGTGGAATACCGAATTAGTTTCAACAATACGGTAGAAAACGGAGAATTAGCTGTGGTGAAGATAAAAGATGAAATACCAGCCGGTTTAGAATACGTGCAAGACAGCCTGAGATTTGAAGGTGCTGAGCCAAATCCAATAGAGTTAAAAATGGAGTTTGGAAAAGTAACTGCTACGTATTTAGACATTATGGATACACAAGAACGTAGTATTATTTTTAAAGCGAAGGTAAAAGCAACGGTTAAAATCGGTGAGGAAATTGTGAATAAAGCGATTGTGGAAGATACAACAAACAAACCGCTTGAACCGACAGTTTCCATTAAGCCGAAGGAACCGGAAAAACCGAAAGATCCGAAAGAACCAGAAGTGAAACCGGAAGATCCGAAAGAACCAGAAGTGAAACCGGAAGATCCGAAAGAACCAGAAGTGAAACCGGAAGATCCGAAAGAACCAGAAG
>NZ_JAKUFT010000158.1:0-2054 GCF_022663605.1 Bacillus cereus group sp. BfR-BA-01379 | reverse complement strand
GCATTGGAGCTCTCAGCCATTCTAGCTACTGAAACTATGTTAAATAAAAGCGAAGACAAATTTTCTTGTCTTCGCTTCTTGTATTTGTGTTTCAACGTATTGATTAAAACTAGATAAAAGGGTTACAATAGTGAATATTACCCTACTTGAACTTATTGCCTTTCATTATTAATTATTTGCCTTCCGTATTTTTTCCCTTTACCCATGTGAAAAGAGAATAACGTTAAAGTGTGGTGTCTGAATGAATTTGTCAATTGCAGCATTAGAAAACATGAAATTAAAAGAGTTATACGAGCTTGCGAAAGAATTTAAGATTTCGTATTATAGCAAATTAACGAAAAAAGAGTTAATCTTCGCTATCCTAAAAGCTCGAGCAGAAAAAGAAGGTTTCTTCTTTATGGAAGGCGTATTAGAAATTATTCAATCAGAAGGATTTGGATTCCTACGTCCTATCAACTATTCTCCAAGCTCAGAAGATATTTATATCTCAGCTTCGCAAATTCGTCGTTTTGATTTACGTAATGGAGACAAGGTTTCTGGTAAAGTACGACCTCCGAAAGAAAATGAACGCTATTTTGGATTATTACAAGTTGAAGCTGTAAACGGAGATGACCCAGAATCAGCAAAAGAGCGTGTGCATTTCCCTGCATTAACACCATTATACCCAGATCGCCAAATGAAATTGGAAACGGAACCGAAAAAGTTACCGACACGCATCATGGATTTAATCGCACCAGTTGGATTTGGACAACGTGGTTTAATTGTCGCGCCTCCAAAGGCTGGTAAAACTAGTCTATTAAAAGAAATCGCACACAGTGTTACAACAAATCATCCGGAAGCTGAATTAATTGTACTTTTAATTGATGAGCGTCCAGAGGAAGTAACAGACATTGAACGTTCTGTTAAAGGTGATGTTGTAAGTTCTACTTTTGATGAAGTACCAGAAAATCATATTAAAGTAGCGGAACTTGTGTTAGAACGTGCAATGCGTCTTGTAGAGCACAAAAAAGATGTTATCATTTTAATGGATAGTATTACCCGTTTAGCGCGAGCTTACAACCTTGTTATTCCGCCAAGTGGTAGAACATTATCGGGTGGTATCGACCCAGCTGCCTTCCATAGACCGAAGCGTTTCTTTGGAGCTGCACGTAATATCGAAGAAGGCGGTAGCTTAACGATTTTAGCAACAGCGCTTGTTGATACAGGATCTCGTATGGACGATGTAATTTACGAAGAATTTAAAGGAACTGGAAATATGGAACTTCACCTAGATCGTTCATTAGCTGAGCGTCGTATCTTCCCGGCAATTGATATTCGCCGTTCTGGTACACGTAAAGAAGATCTATTAATTCCGAAAGAACATTTAGACAAGCTATGGGGTATTCGCAAAACAATGCGCGATACACCAGACTTTGTTGAAGGTTTCTTACGTAAACTTCGTCAAACAAAGACAAATGAAGAATTTTTACAAAACATTGTTGCAGATTCGAAAAGATATGTAACAACTAAGTAAAGGGAAAAGATTGGGACTCGCTTATTTCGTAGTAAGCGAGTTTTTTTATGTTTTTTAAGGGAATATTAGAGAGAGTAATATATGGGGGGATTTTGTTTTTTGAGATAAAAATCATATTTGGGTTGAGAGTTTGAAGTGTCCTGGATTCTGAACGAGCCGCTTGTGCTTTTAATTAATATCCAGTTCCACCTCCTAGGCCCTTGCTTCTAAGAACCTTCCCCACAAGAAGATAAAAAGCATCTTCTGTGGGGAAGAACCTTAGTCACCGGGCCTGAGCAGTCGGTTCCACTTTTAGGTATATCCAGTTCCGACGGCTAGCTCTTCGTGTCTAAGAACCTCCCGTACGAAAGGTAAAAAGCACCTTTTGTACGAGAGAACCTTAGCCAGTCAGAGCTGAGCGAGCCGTCTCCACTTTAAATTATATCCAGCTCCGGCGGCTAGAATGGTCGGTGGCTTCGCGTCTTCCTACGAGGCAAAAAGCGCCTCTTTGTCAGAAGCTCCATCCCCCTTCCATTCTGAACGAGCCGCTTGTGCTTTAAAT
>NZ_JAKUFT010000157.1:0-2196 GCF_022663605.1 Bacillus cereus group sp. BfR-BA-01379 | reverse complement strand
GATGAGATAGAGATATTTTTGCAGATGAAACGCGAAGAGGGATGAGGGGAATAAGATGAATATGCCAAAGCGCTACAGTGAAATGACACCACATGAGCTAAGGGAAGAAATTGGCCTTTTGAAAGAGCAAGCGATAAAGGCTGAGCAGCTTGGAATTGTAAATGAGTTCGATGTATTAATGAGAAAGATGGCAATGGCTCGCGCTTATATGACTGACATAAATAAATTCCATATTGGTGAGACATATGAATTGGTAGAAGAACCTGGTATATTATTTAAAATTACGTATTTCAATGGGGTATTTGCTTGGGGACATAAGCAAAATGATAATGAAGAGATTGGAATACCGATTTCCTTATTGCAAGAAAAATAAAAACCAGAGAGTGAATATCTCTCTGGTTTTCATCTTTGGTAGGCGTTACAGGAGATAGGAGATTCTAAAATTGGCGCTTTTTACATTCATTCGCCAATATAATGAGAGACTGGGTTTGTTGCGTCTGTCCGTTAACCTGCGCTTTAGCATGTTTCGGACGAGTCCACGTATGGTTAAATAATTCAGAACGACTATCTAAGCGATCACGGTAGCTCATCTTTATCACCTCGTGTAGGAAGTTAATTTAATTTGTACTACTCTTCCTGCTGATTTGCAGCACGCATACGTTCTTGTGGGTGCGTGTTAATTGTGCCGTTAGGTCGTTTCGAAGCGAAGCGTGATTTCGCTTTCGGCTGACCGTCGATTTTGCTGTTGTTTTTTGACTCAGACCAAAATTCGGCTTGTTTACCCATTGCGAACGCCCTCCTCATCATCAGTTGATACCTCTTGAAGAAGTATCAATTATAGAATGTGCAAAATAGAAGAAACTATCCTTTAGAAATGAAGGGATAAATAGGTAAAAGGAGATTAGACAATGAATGATATGTATGAAGCATTAACGAAAGAACTATTAGACAAAAATGACAAGCTTTCTTACGCGCAGGCTCGTGCGTGGGTTGAATTACTATGGGAAGATTTTCAAACAACTTATGCGAAATCAGGTCGTTATCAAGGAGAAGAAATGACTGAACAAGTGGTGCGATCATGGATTAATAATCATGGAGGACGCCTTCATGAAATGCGTACAAATAATCCGAAATATAGCCATTTAATCAATCAAGAAGATCATTTGAAACATTAAAAAAAGCGACTTAAGTCGCTTTTTTTAATGTGGAAGTAACTCCAGTTTTTTTCGGAGTTTTTCTTCACTAAAAATCCATCCTGTATAGGAACTAATAATATTTAAATTATGATCGAGTTGAACGATTGCAACGAATGGATAATAATCTTTACTGCGATAGCGCAAATCAATGAATCGAACTTCGTAATAATGATCATAATCGAAAATATCCCAGCGATACACAGGGGAGAAAGATAGAAATGCTGAGATGTTCTCATCTTGTTTAGCTGCGCGCATAATAGCGTTATCTGGGAACGGTACCCGGTCGAACTTATCATAGACCATGATGTTACCACGATGCCATCTAGCAACGTAGTAATAATCAGTTGTAACAATTGCTAAATGGTAATGATAAAATCGATAAGAAGGAGAAATAATTATCTTCTCAACGTTATTGAAACGTTTATATACGACGCTACGTATGTTTCTATGCATCATAATCCGTCCGATATAGTAAACAATCATCAATATATACGCTGCTAAGGCAGTATACCCTTTATGGGAACCTACGAGCATACAAGCAATTGCGAGTAGGTGGATAAAGAAAATGACGGTATCAAATGTATTAATGATGCCGAGCGCTACCCATTTTTTTGTGAAGGGCCGTAATGCCTGTGTACCGTAGGCATTGAAAATATCTACAAAGACATGAAGAAAGACGGCAATAAATGACCAAAGTAATAGATGCAAATATGGAGCGTCTGAAAAGAAGGCGAAAGAGATGCCACTTATAAGGAATGACCAAAGAATCACTGCAGGAATGGAATGAGTGATCCCACGATGATTTCTTATATATTTAGCGTTATTACGCAATTTTAAAACTGTATCGATGTCAGGAATATTGGAGCCGGCAATTGTAGCAAGCATAACTGCTTGTGGTCCAATATCACTTTGTGCTATGGCTGGATCTAACGTTGCCAAACTGCCTAGAGTAACGCCCATAACAAGGTGAGTGGCTGTGTCCATAGAAATACACCTCCGT
>NZ_JAKUFT010000156.1:0-2439 GCF_022663605.1 Bacillus cereus group sp. BfR-BA-01379 | reverse complement strand
ACATTTAGAAGGTGTGCATAGAGCTACTTTCACAAATGTAGACAAAAGTAAACAAGAAAGCTTTGGAAAAAAAGCAATGTATGAAGTTACAAAAGAAGGCTTGAAGAAAGTAGAAAAAATGCCAGAAACAACGGTTTTAGACGGAAATCAATTTGGCTGGTCTTTAAAGGGATATAGTGACAGAGAAATCGCAAAAGTAGATTATAATAGGGCAACAGAGAAAATGCAGGTGAAGTTAGAAGCAGGTGTACCACATTCTTACTTTAATAATACGTATGCAAGTATTAAAGTACAGAATTCATCCGGTAGTGTTGTGTACAATAAGGAAATAGTGGGAAATAGACAACAAACTGCTGAAAGTCAAGCCGTGCCCGTAAAAGTGGGAGATTACATTGAGTTTACCCATATAGAAGGGGAAACAGTAAAGGAAAAGACACGCGCTACACTTATTAACTTTGAGAATAATAAACAAGAATATATAGGTAAAAAAAGAACATATCAAGTTACTTCTACGGGATTAAACAAAATAGATTAACATGAAAAGCATTCAAATTATTAGTTAGATGCCAAATAGTCGTTCATTATGAACGGCTATTTGGCTTTTATTTATATAAAAGTGAAATGAAAATACACTCTCTATTATATATACTCTTGTTTTCATCAACAGCTATATTTTTTAATATAACTTGTAAAAAAAAAACTCGACTGAGAAAAGTTGTCAAATAAAAGAATAGGCTAATCTAATTTCTAATGGTCCCAGTATCTTTTATTTTGACGTGTGTCTTTACATTTATTTTAGCCTCTGCTAACGCTTGCAACCAATCTCCTTTTACTTTTTTCCACTCTTTATATTGAAAGGCTCTAGCATATAGGGATAATCCGATTGGATCAATTTTATTCTGCTGTATTTGATTTAATATATTTTGTAAATTATTATTAATTTCTTTTTCAATAGCACTTTTTAAATTATTTATATTTTTTTTATTATCATAGTGCCCCTTAACTAAATTCGTATTGGTTTTTTCTATTAAAGCTATATTAGCATGTATATTGAAATTAAATACAAACTTTCCGTTTTGAAAAGTAACATCTACCTTCCTTGTCGCGTTCTGTACGAAGATAGAAGTGTTTGTTTTTTTGTTTGATTTTTTAGGGGGAAGCGCAAGATGTAGTATCATTCGGCCGTTACTTTTTGGCTTATTTATAAGATTGAAAAATTTAACATCTTTTTTAGGGATATGAGTTAAATATTTCCCTTTTCGATTTAAAAATGCAATTCCTACTGTGTCGATTTCATTCATTGTTTTTTTGATAATTGGAACAGTTTGCGTCATTCCTTCTTCATTTTGTTCTCTCATTAATTGTTGAATTGTAGAAGAGACGGATTGGTTATTTTGAATAGAGGATTCGATTACACCATTTATATAAGATGAAAGTGATGGTTTACTAGGCTTGTGAATCTTAAAGATTTCTTCTGCAGGTCCATCTACAAGTACTACTTTAGCATTAATGGTAGCGTAAGGATCACGGTAAGAAGAATCAATCTCCTGCAACCAATTTGCCTCTTGCGCTAATTTTTTCCCAATTAAAATGATTTCAGCTTTGGAAGCTGTCATAAAGCCAGTTAATTTCGTATCTATCTTACTGAATCCAGTATATACAGTTGGTGCTTGAGTCCAATGTTCTATAGTACTTTTTGGCTGTTTATGATGAAAGAGTGGTATACTTGTTCCAACTTTTATGTCTCCATTAGAGCTTCTATCCAGGCCAATTAACAGGATTAATGAAACCTTTTCAAGAGGAATTCTCTGACTACAACCAATTATATATACACAACAAATTACAATCCATATCCATTTTCGAATCAAAGTTGTGTCCTCCTTGTAACCCAAGCAAAAAGAATGCTGTAAGTGAAAAAAAAGATCGGTAATAGAATAAAGAAAATGACATTTAAGATATCCATAAGAGAATATATAAACAAATATTGATCTACATCGGGATTTAGGAAAATAAATAGTCCAACTATAAATAACATAAAAGCAAGCAGCGCCCAATTACGGGCGTTTTTTTGAAGTGAAACGGTCACAGATTCAAAACTGAAAAATAAATACGGATATATCGTAGTGGAAAATACAATTAAATAGTAAGCGATATATATAATTTCTAATCGTTCCATAAAAGAAAAACGAACCCCTTTTAACAGATGAAATACTGGCCAGATTACGTCTTTTATCCCCTCCGGACTAAAGTATATATAAGAAAGAATAGTCACATATAGATAGAAAAACATGGTTCCAGTGTTCGCAATTAGTAGTCCTTTTATGGCTTTTTGTTTTTTTTGTAAGAACGGGTATATATAATATGCAAGTTCTAAGCCAGCATAAGGAGTAATGGTTTCTTTTGTTGCCTTTACAATAGGGTATAATCCATCTTTAATAA
>NZ_JAKUFT010000155.1:0-2457 GCF_022663605.1 Bacillus cereus group sp. BfR-BA-01379 | reverse complement strand
CCCGTTCCCATACCGAACACGGAAGTTAAGCTCTCTAGCGCCGATGGTAGTTGGGACCTTGTCCCTGTGAGAGTAGGACGTCGCCAAGCAAAAATCTAAGTCGATTCGACTTAGATTTTTTTGTGTTTATTTTTATTTACCAAATGTTATAATCCATAAATTTAGTAATCTTAAAGAGGAAAAAAGATGAAATAGGGACTGTCTAAACTAAAATTTGAGCAATAATGCCGTAAAAGGTGATAAAGTAACGCGTTTAAATGTTAGTTTAAGGTAAGGATTACCTTTTTATGTTAATTAAGTTGTAGAATGACTAAAAATATTTACTCTTTATATGAAAAACGTTATGTGAAAAATAGCTATTCAGCTGTTTTTCACATAACGTTTTTTCGTTTTTAGAGGATTTCACATAAGAAAAAATCTATAATTAAGATGGTTAACATATATTTTTTGATGGGTGTGGGGGATTATGAAAGAAATATGCATGTTATTAGTGGCTGTTATATTATGGGGGACAGCTATTGCGCCAACAAAGTGGGCATTAGAATCTATTCAGCCATTTACTTTGTTGTTTATTCGCCTTTTCTTCGCGGGGGGAATCTGTTTACTATTCTCATTTAAACAATTAAAAAGATCAGTTGTACATAAACAGGTCCCATGGAAAAGAATGAGTTTACTATCTTTTACTGGTGTAGCTGGGTATTTTATGTTCACATCCTACGGTATTTCTTTAACAAGTGGATTGCATGTTAGTATCATTGATGCTGCATTGCCATTAGTTACAATTCTTTTTTCGGCATTCTTTTTAAAAGAGAAAATTCAGTTGAATTATTGGATTGGAATTATGCTAGGAGCTATAGGTGTGCTTTTGATTACTGTTCCTTCTGACAATACTGATCAAGAGGTCTCTTTAATAGGGGATATACTTATTTTATTGAGCACTTTTTTATTTGCCTTCTATACAATATTGTTAAAACGCCCGAGGCAAGAGCGATATTTATCTAATAATGTTTTTACAACGCTAACTTTAATTATTGGAGCCGTTATTTTATTACCTTTTGCAATGGTGGAAATCTTTTATTATGGTTTTCCAAAGATTGAAACATGGAAGACAGTATTTAGCGTAATGTATCTTGTTATAGGTGCAACAATTTTGGCGTATTGGTTTTGGAACAAAGCGCTAGAGAGGATTTCGGCATCGGTAAGTGGGTTATATTTAAATGCATTACCATTAATAAGTATTGTTACTTCAATTGTTCTATTAGATGAATCTTTAACATGGAAGATAATAATAGGGGGAAGCTTAGTTTTAATAGGAGTAGGATGGGCAGATAAGCAAAAAATAGGTAATTTATTAAAGAGAAATAGTTTAAATGTTAAAAAGATACCTAATATATAAGGTATCTTTTTATATTTGGCAAAGATGATAGATTGGAATCAGTATGGATATTCTTTACTATATCTATACGTATCGAAATCATTTTGAAATATTGTTTGAACGAGTTGTATACATTCCGTATCATAAAAACTTTCGAAAGTAGGGTAGCGAGGAAATAAAGGATCAGTAATACTTGCTTCGCTAAAATTCCCCCTATAGATCATAGCGGGAGTCTGATGATGCCAGGATGTGGATAATTTATTTATCGGTGCGGATTTTAATTCAAAGTGGCTCTCTAACTTTTGCATTTCCTGATCAAAATCCTCTAAGTAAATATAATTGGTTACATATGCTTCTTCACCTAGTATGTATTGTTGTGTAAAATGCGGATTCATATCATCTGTATGAGCACCTTTGGCGAGTAGGTAATATAAAAAATGTTTATATGAGATTCCTTTAGGAGAATTTTCATCTTGATATAAAAACTTTCGAATGGGTTGCCATTCTGGGTTTTCTACATAGGGAGGTGCGATTAAGGATACGAAAGAACTAACGGCTCTTTTAAAAGGATTACGAACAAGTTTAAAAGTTTCTTTTTGTTTATCTCGTAATGCTATGCCTAGCCGCACATCGTAGGCGGGTGTACTTTTATATATGTCATATTCGTAATTATGAATAAAAGGATTATAGTTTAAAGCTGTTTGTAATAAATCAATCTGGTAAAAAAACCAATTAGCAAGTGAAGTGCAGCCACTTTTTTGACTCCAAAATAGAATGAGAGGGAAGTTTCTGTGGTAGTGTGGTTTTCTGAAATTAGCATTGATGATGTGTAACATAGAAGAATCAAACAATCTCTACACTCCTTTCAGTTATCATAATTATATGTATGAAAAATAAGGAAGGGCTATGAGTAATAAATGTTTTTATGAAAAATGAAAAAGAGTTGTTGACTATTGTTAAATAGAGGTGTAATATAAAACAAGTCGCCGATGACATTAACGTCGAAAGCGACAAACAAAAATAAAAAACTTAGTTGACATTAACTAACGAAGATGTTAACATAAGGAAGTCGCAAATGAGCG
>NZ_JAKUFT010000154.1:0-2574 GCF_022663605.1 Bacillus cereus group sp. BfR-BA-01379 | reverse complement strand
TTCATCCTGAGCCAGGATCAAACTCTCCAATAAAGTTAGTTTGTCTAGCATCTAAAAATAAAAATTGACGTTTCACGTTGTTTGTTTCGTTCAGTTTTCAAAGAACTACTTAGTCGCTCATTTGCGACTTCCTTATGTTAACATCTTCGTTTTTCGATGTCAACTAAGTTTTTCAATTTCTTTTTTGTCGTCTTCTGCGTTTCTGCATCAGCGACGTTTATTAATTTATCATACAATATCCATTAACGTCAACACTTTTTAATAAAAAGTTCTTTTCCTTACATAACGCATACATTCTTCTGCATTAGCGACTCTTCGAAACAAACAAAAAATGATTTTATATCTTTCCTCCATCGCCTTTTTTACAACATCATGAATACGTTCATCTTCAAAATCAAATAAAAGTTCTTCTAACTCTCTCTTCAATATGTATTCCATTTCTTTTTTCTCTTCTTTCGTTAACATAAACCCAAGCAAATCATCACCTCAATCATTTCCTACAAAGCAATAAACGTTTCGCTCATTTTCACTTATCAAAATCCTATCATTCATTATATCCACTGCTTACGATATTAATCCTTTGTTCTCTTTTTAATATTTAAAGCATATATGTAACTGAAAAGGATTGGACAAAGGGGCGTAATATTATGTTTTTCTTTTTTATTACGAGTAAAAGAAATTTTAAACACATTAGCTTAATAGTGATACTTTCCTTATTTACAGCATGGCTTCTCTTTTTAAAAACATATTCACATGAATCTGCTTTTTCAACTGCTACAGGACCTAAAGTTATTTACAAAGGCGACACATCTAAAAAACAAGTTGCATTCACATTTGATATTAGTTGGGGAGACAAAAAAGCAATTCCAATCCTTGATACACTTAAAGAAAGAGACATTAAGAATGCAACCTTCTTCCTTTCTGCTGCATGGGCAGAAAGACACCCTGATGTTGTTGAACGCATCATAAAAGATGGACATGAAATCGGTAGTATGGGCTATAATTACACGTCCTACACTTCTCTAGAGACAAATGAAATACGAAGAGATCTTTTACGAGCGCAAGATGTTTTTACAAAACTCGGTGTGAAACAAGTCAAGCTATTGCGTCCACCTAGTGGAGACTTTAACAAAGCAACACTTAAAATAGCAGAATCACTCGGATACACCATCGTTCATTGGAGTAATAACTCAAACGATTGGAAAAACCCTGGTGTAAACAATATCGTTTCCACCGTCTCTAATAATTTAAAAGGTGGAGATATCGTTTTACTACACGCATCCGATTCTGCCCTTCAAACAAATAAAGCTTTACCACTGCTTCTACAAAAATTAAAAAGTGACGGATATGAGCAAATATCCGTATCACAACTTATTTCCAACACAAGTACGAAAAGTAAAGATGTACAGTAATTCTTTTCCATTGTGCCTTCACACATAAAAAGCTCTACTACCTTTCATTCAGGTAATAGAGCTTTTTTCATTCGTACAAACTCTCTTATATTAGGCTGACTTACTTCTCTTTCCAATTAAACGATGTAATATAAGTAACTGATATGCATTACATAATAAAAGTGGTATCACCATTAAATATAACCAGTCTGTATCATTAATTCGAAGAGCTGGTACCCACTCAAGAATTGTTACAACAACCATAAAGAACAAAGCGGGCACAAATGCCTTTTTATTTGTTTCCTTACTTTTTATGTAAGCAACAATGGCCCCGAACATAAATAACACACCAGCAACAAGTATGTTATTCCCTAATGAAACTTCCCCATTTGCAATCAATACAGATCTTAGATACACGAAATCAAATAAAACGAATGCAATAAAGAAGAGCTGGACTGCATTCCATAAAGAAGGTGAACGGAACATACCTAATCCAAAACGATGGATTGTTAAATAAGCAAAGAATCCCATTTGACTTATAACACTAAAAATAAACCCTACACCCATCAACCAAAAGGAAACTGCTAGAATTTCCTTTCCGTCGAAATTTTGAAAAAATTTAGCGTACTTGTCCCACTCTAAAACAAACCCAATAATGACCGTGCTAATCCCACCAAGAAACAACGTCGTAAAAAATAGTCGTACCCACTTGCGGCTATTCACAACACATCCCCCATTATCCTTATATTTCTAATTAAATTGTATCAATGACAATTTCAAAAAGCTAGCCATGTTCATGTATAAATTCCCTAAAGATATTTATATTAAAAAGAGAGAACTGTGCTGAAAGGAGTTCCAACTTATGAAACGGATGCTGCTCGTTTTGACTTCTTCTTTTCTATTCCTCGCACTTGTAGCGTGTGCACAAGGAAAAGAAGCAAAGTCCGAACTTGATTACGATCAAACGAAGAAAATGATTGTTGATATTTTAAAAACCGATCAAGGTAAGAAAGCCATTCAAGATGTGTTAACTGATGAAAAAATGAAACAAGCACTCATACTAGATGAAACAGTAGTAAAGAAAACGATTGAAGATGCAATGGTATCCGACAAAGGGCAACAATTCTGGGAAAAGCTCTTTAAAGACCCTGAGTTCTCATCGAAATTCGCTAAAAGTATGGGG
>NZ_JAKUFT010000153.1:0-2712 GCF_022663605.1 Bacillus cereus group sp. BfR-BA-01379 | reverse complement strand
GTTCATCCTGAGCCAGGATCAAACTCTCCAATAAAGTTAGTTTGTCTAGCATCTAAAAATAAAAATTGACGTTTCACGTTGTTTGTTTCGTTCAGTTTTCAAAGAACTACTCGGTCGCTCATTTGCGACTTCCTTATGTTAACATCTTCGTTAGTTAATGTCAACTAAGTTTTTCATTTTGTTTGCCGCGTTCTGCGTTATTGCATCGGCGACTTGTTCTATATTACACCTCTAACCTACAATCGTCAATATGTTTTTATAAAAAACTTCATTTTTTTATAAACCCTATTTACGCTATTAATTTATCTATTTATATACCTCTTCTATAAGAATAGATAGCAACCCATAAAATACTCTATGGGTTGCTATTCCATCATAAAAACTATTGTTCTTTTGAAGGTACCGAACAACTTTCGTCCGTACAAGACATATCGCTTCCACCCTCTGAAGAAAGTTCTTGTAACTTAGGTGCAGGATTCTCTTCTTCCCACACTTGCTGAAGTGCACCAACAAAAGTTTCAAGTGGTTGCGCACCTGAAATAGCATACTTTTGATTAATAATAAAATAAGGCACTCCCGAAATTTGATATTGCTGAGCAATCGCTTCATCAATTCTAACATCATTTGCATATGCGCTTTTATCATTAATAACACGTAAAGCTTCTTGCTTTTCTAAACCTGAAGCTTCAGCAATAGTAACAAGCGTATCCACATCACTTAAATTTCTCGATTCTGTGAAATATGCAAAAAGTAGATTTTCCGTAATCTCTTTTTCTTTCCCTTGATCCTTTGCAAACTTCGCAAGACGATGCGCATCAAAAGTGTTCGTCGGCTTCATCTCATCAAAATTAAAACTTAAACCCATACTAGCTGCATGACTTCCTAGTTGTATATTATTACGTTTAGCTTCTTCAATACTAATCCCATACTTTGATGCAAGTACTTCATTAATACTTGTTCCAGAATAGATTGGAGCATTTTGATCTAATTCAAAACTTTTAAACTCAACCTCAACATCTTTCTTATGTGGAAATTGCTCTAAAGCCATCTCTAATCTACGTTTCCCAATGTAGCAAAATGGGCATACAAAATCTGACCATACTTCAATTTTCATAGAAACACCTCATTAACATGTAGTTTTCAATTATTGTAGCACTGGCACGAAGGAATTCAAAAATTTATGCTTCATGCTTTATATACTACAAACTAAAATGAATCTATAAATAGAAAAAACGATAATCAAAAGTATAAAAACATTTCCTTCTGATTATCGTATATACAAATCTAATTATGCTGGAATATATCTCCCCACGAATTTCCATACAGTATTCCAATATTTATTTGAATCTATCTTCTCAGCTTCTCCATGTCCAGCACCTGGAACAATTAATTTCTCTTTTTCTACTTTTGCAGCATTATATACTTCATCTAACATTTCATAAGGAACGAACGTATCAGCATCCCCATGAATAAATAGCATAGGTGTTTTACTTTTCTCTACTTGTTTTATAGCTGAAGCTTCTTCTAAATCATATCCAGCTCTTAATTTTGTAACTGTATTGGCCGCATTCATAACAGGAAACTTCGGCAAGTGGAATAGATCTTTTAGTTGATAAGTAAATTCATCAATAACAGTTGAGTATCCACAATCTTCAATAATAACTTTAACGTTAGAAGGTAACTCTTCACCTGAAGTCATCATTACAGTTGCCCCGCCCATTGAAACACCAAAAAGTGCTATTTCAGCATTAGGGTCTTTTTTTACAATTTGTTGAATCCAAATCAAAATATCTTTACGATCGTGCCAGCCCATCCCTATATAATCGCCTTCACTATTTCCGTGCCCACGAAGATCTGGCGCTATGACGTTATAACCTTGTTCGTAAAAATTCCGGATATATTTCGTCATTTTCGATGCCCTGCTATCATATCCATGAACTACAATTGCCCATTTATGGCTAGATTGTTCATTCATATATTCATAACCTGTTAATTTCAACTTATCGAAAGAATTTATGTTTCGTGTATTAGGTTTATGATTTGATACAAAGCTCGCATCCTTTTCTTCGTTTGTAGCGAACACACCTCCTGATGCATTCACTGTTTCTACTAAATGAGGATTATCCTCTAAAAATTCTTTCTCTTGTTTCGCATTCAACGCATAATTATAAAAATAATTCCCGACTAACATATAAGTAATTGTTAGAAGGACTAAAACTACTATAGTAATTACACCTATCTTTTTCATATTATCTCCTTTTTCAAAATTAAATCTTCTTATATTTAAGTACTCAAAAAAACAACTGCACTATTTTAACATACTGACAGATCGCTTCTACAAAAAATAAAATAGAAAATCTTAAACTACACATCAAAAATAATGAAAGAAAATGAATATGAGGGGATCAAAAGAGTAAGGATTACTTACTTGAGGCTGATAAAGTGAAACTTTAATCAGTGGGGGTTTTGTTCATCCCCCACTGATTATTAGTTGAACCAATCGGACGTTTACGGACCGTTGATCTCCCGCCTACCTTCTTTGCTCCAACTGAATTTTGAGGTGGGAGTTTTACTGTCCGTTAACGCGGGATAAGAAGTTTAAAACACAAAAAAGACGAGTCATACTGACTCGTCTTACAGTTGCTTGGCGACGTCCTACTCTCACAGGGACAAGGTCCCAACTACCATCGGCGCTAGAGAGCTTAACTTCCG
>NZ_JAKUFT010000152.1:0-3249 GCF_022663605.1 Bacillus cereus group sp. BfR-BA-01379 | reverse complement strand
CAACAGGTCCAACAGGAGCAACAGGTTCAACAGGAGCGACCGGTCCGACGGGAGTAACAGGTACAAGTATCACGGCGACATATGCATTTGCAAATAATACGTCAGGAACAGCGATATCGGTACTTCTAGGTGGAACGAATGTCCCGCTTCCAAATAATCAAAACATCGGTCCAGGAATTACTGTTTCTGGTGGAAACACAGTATTTACGGTTGCAAATGCTGGGAATTATTACATTTCATATACGATTAATATAACGGCTTCATTATTAGTCAGTTCGCGGATTACAATTAATGGAGCACCACTTGCTGGGACGATCAATGCTCCTGCGTTAGCAACTACATCATTTAGTGCAACAATTATTACAACTCTTGCAGCAGGAGATGCTATTAGTTTGCAACTATTTGGTTTGTTAGCTGTTGCCACATTATCAACAACTACACCAGGAGCTGTGTTAACGATAATAAGATTAAGCTAAATAATAACTCTCTTATTCTTTTATAGATGAGGAGAGTTTATACATATAATAAGAAGTTAATGGAGTGAAGCATAGTTATATAAAAGTCAGAATATTATGATTGTAACGTTATGGCGACTATAATATAATGAAAACAACCATCATGAATGAACATTCATTTATTTTTTATGTATTTGAAGGGGGAATGAAGGTGGAAAAACCATGGTTGAAAAGTTATCCAGAAGAAATTCCAAGTACGATTTCTTATGATATTCAGCCGCTTCATGGATATGTGGAACAGGTGGCTTCTCGCTATCCAGAAAAGAAAGCGCTTCACTTTTTAGGGAAGGATATTACATTTTCAGACTTCCACGATAAGGTGAAGAGATTTGCAAATTATCTTCAAAAGCTCGGTGTGGAAAAGGGTGATCGAGTTGCTATTATGTTGCCGAACTGTCCGCAATCTGTAATTGGTTATTATGGCACATTACTTGCGGGAGGTATCGTAGTACAAACAAATCCACTATATACAGAAAGAGAATTAGAATACCAGCTTCATGACTCGGGAGCAAAAGTAATTCTTTGTCTCGATCTAGTGTTTCCAAGAGTAACGAATGTTCAAGCTGCTACAAAAATTGAACATATTATCGTAACCCGTATTGCGGACTTTTTACCTTTCCCTAAAAATTTACTTTATCCATTTGTACAAAAAAAGCAGGCAAATCTTGTTGTGAATGTGTCGGAAAGTGAAACGATTCATCTATGGAAATCAGTAGAACGAGAAAGTAATGTTAATGTTGAAGTTCCTTGTAATCCTGAAAATGATTTAGCTCTTTTACAGTACACAGGAGGAACAACGGGATTTCCGAAAGGCGTTATGTTGACGCATAAAAACCTTGTTTCGAATACTTTAATGGGAGCGCATTGGCTATATAATTGTAAAGAAGGAGAAGAAGTAATTCTTGGTGTTCTTCCGTTCTTTCATGTGTATGGGATGACAGCTGTAATGAATTTAAGTATTATGCAAGGGTATAAAATGGTGCTGATTCCGAAGTTTGATATGAAAATGGTTTTTGAAGCAATAAAAAAACATAAAGTCACACTATTTCCAGGGGCACCAACCATTTATATTGCTCTATTAAATAGTCCCCTCTTAAAAGAATATGATATTTCTTCTATCGAGGCTTGTATTAGTGGATCTGCCCCGCTTCCTGTAGAAGTGCAGGAAGAGTTTGAGAGAGTTACAGGTGGCAAATTGGTAGAAGGTTATGGATTAACGGAGTCGTCGCCAGTTACACATGGGAATTTTTTGTGGGAAAAACGCGTGCCAGGAAGTATTGGTGTGCCGTGGCCAGATACAGAGGCAAACATTATGTCACTTGAAACTGGAGAGGCTTTACCTCCGGGTGAAATTGGTGAAATTGTTGTAAAGGGTCCTCAAATTATGAAAGGGTATTGGAATAAGCCAGAAGAAACAGCAGCTGTATTACAAGACGGATGGCTTCATACAGGGGATGTTGGTTACATGGATGAAGATGGATTTTTCTATGTGAAAGATCGGAAGAAAGATATGATTGTTGCGAGTGGCTTTAATGTGTATCCTCGTGAAGTAGAAGAAGTATTATATGAGCATGAAAAAGTGCAAGAAGTAGTGACGATTGGAATTCCCGATCCGTACCGAGGAGAGACAGTTAAAGCGTTTGTTGTGTTAAAAGAAGGTATGGAGTGTTCTGAGGAAGAATTAAATCAGTTTGCGCGCAAATATTTAGCGGCTTATAAAGTGCCGAAAGTATATGAGTTTAGAGATGAACTGCCGAAAACGACAGTCGGAAAAATTTTACGTCGTGTCCTAATAGATGAAGAGAAAAAGAAGAATGAGGATGAGCAAACGGGCTAAGGCCCTTTCTTTTTGAAAAAATAGGATTGACACTTTTCTAAATAGTCAGTATTATAAGAATATGAATGACTATTCATTCAGTCATCTTCTTGAAGGGGACAGTAAAGTGAGGAAAAATAGACCGAAATACAATCAAATTATTGATGCGGCAGTCATTGTGATTGCGGAGAATGGGTACCACCAAGCGCAAGTTTCTAAAATAGCAAAACAAGCTGGGGTAGCTGATGGCACGATTTACTTATATTTTAAAAATAAAGAAGATATATTAATATCCTTATTCCAAGAGAAGATGGGAGAATTTGTCGAAACAATTCGTCAAAAAACAGCAGGAATTGAAAGCGCTGTATCGAAATTATTCATGTTGGTAGAAACGCACTTCTTGCTGTTGTCACAAAATGATCCTCTTGCTATCGTTACGCAATTAGAGCTAAGACAATCCAATCAAGACTTACGCCTGAAAATAAATGAAGTATTAAAAGGCTACTTACAAGTTATGGATGAGATTTTAGAGACAGGTATAAAGCAAGGTGAATTCCAAGCGGATTTAAATGTTCGTGTGGCAAGACAAATGATCTTTGGAACAGTAGATGAAGTTGTGACCAATTGGGTAATGAGCGATCATAAGTATGATCTGGTCGCACTTTCAAAAACGGTACATGGGCTACTTATTGCAGCTTGTGGCTATCGTCAATAATGGGAGGGATCATGTTGAAATTCCTATCTGTAAGAGTTGAAGATCATATCGCGGTGGCGACGTTAAATCATGCGCCGGCTAACGCGATGTCTTCACAAGTTATGCATGACGTTACTGAATTAATTGATCAAGTGGAGAAAGATGATAACATTCGTGTTGTTGTAATTCACGGTGAAGGGCGCTTCTTCTCAGCGGGAGCAGAT
>NZ_JAKUFT010000151.1:0-3602 GCF_022663605.1 Bacillus cereus group sp. BfR-BA-01379 | reverse complement strand
CGTTTACTAATACTTGACCCGAAAAAAATAAAGTATTATTTCCTTGAGTGGATACACATGCTGTGGTTTCGTTAGAAGTCAAGGTAATAGATGCAGGTCCAGCAGGAAGATTAAATCCGGTTGGTCCAGTAGAACCCGGTGGGACCAGTAGGGAATTGAAAGGGTTGAGCAGGTGGAAGTGTAGGTCCGATAGAACCCGGATTAGGTACAGCAAAGGATAAAAACTCGTCCATTATTTATCACCTCTAAAAATCGTATTACTTATAGTAAATGTAATGACAGAGCAAAGTGAAATGGACAAGCGGTAGTATTTTAACAAATTAAATAAAATAGTTATATGATAGAAAGAGAGATTAGTATGATTTCTTTAGAAATTAAATATAAAAAGGCGATTATCTTCAAATCGCCTTTTGGGTAATGCAGTGTAATTTTATTCAGTTATTTGAAATATAGTTTCATTCGGTTTGGAAAATCCATACAATTTCCTTGCGAATTTTAAAATTTCTTCTTCACTACCTGTTAAAGCTGTAACATCATTCTTAAGGGAATGACCATCCTTCTTTACAGAAGATAATTTTTGTTGCTCCGTATTAAGCGTGATTTGTTTTTCTTTAATCATTTCTTGTTGGTTATTCAGAGAATATTGAAGGACAAAAATTATAGGTAATATAATAGCCAAAGTAGTTATAATACGGCGTCTTGTTTTTTTAATATTACCTTGTTGGGTATTAGGGTTCACTTGCTGTGAGGGTATATTAGGGTTTGATTGGTGTGATGATACTTTTCCCATTAAAATGCCTCCATTACTGATTGTAGAATTTAAACCGTTTAAAAGTATTATAAATGTTCAATGGGAATTTTAGAAGATATTTTAATATAGTTGCATATCGTAAAGTTTAAACAAAATCCTTATTTACATAAAAGAAACACCGATTGTCCACGAGGCTCCTAAGGGTAATCATCAAGTAATGACGTACTCGACTAATTAACGATATCATAAATTTTTGGTAAAAACACTAGGGAATCCGTCCGAATTAATGAGGGCATCATTTGAAACAAAAACGCTATTTTAATAGGGGGCAATTGTAGAGGTTAGTGAAAAGGCAAATAAATCATTATATTG
The DNA here is from genome assembly GCF_022663605.1 of Bacillus cereus group sp. BfR-BA-01379. NCBI lineage: Bacteria > Bacillati > Bacillota > Bacilli > Caryophanales > Bacillaceae > Bacillus > Bacillus cereus group sp. BfR-BA-01379. The sequence goes on along the minus strand of NZ_JAKUFT010000151.1, from coordinate 2,479 downwards.
GCTCGATGCATGTTAGCTCCAAGCTATGAAAAAGTGTGTGGTAATAGTACAAAGCGACTTCGGTTGATTCGGATAGATGATGACAAAGAATGATATAAAAAATTTATTTCGTAGAGAAATGAGGTGGTTAAGGATAAGTATTGAATATGCCATATTTGTATGAATAAAGAGCAGAATTTAGCCTATATATAGATGCCGGAATTGTTCTAAAGGGGGGAACATCTGAAATATAAATAATTGAGGGGAGTGAACTAATAATGGAAACTAGCACTTTTTTAGGATTGTTTTGGGGATGGATAACGGTTATCATATCGGGAATACTTTTCGTACGTCCATCGGTACTACGTGAATTGAAAAAATTAGTGGTTGAAGACAGAGGGTTTGGTATTATGTACGGTTTTTTATCGATTTTCCTAGGGCTAGGTACTGTGATCCTACATAATGTATGGGTGTTCAACTGGCAGGGGTTCCTAACGGTTATTGCATGGCTTGCATTATTAAAGGGAATTTACATAATTGCATATCCTGAACCCTCCAAGAAAACAGATTTTGAATTAAGGGTACTATCTACACGCATAGCGCTCGCTATCGTTGGCGCCTTGGCTTTATGGATGCTTATAGTAATCTATATAAAATGAGAAATTCATTGTTAATGTATTAAGTAACTGAAAAGATGAAGTGTTATAAAGCTAGGATTACCAATAGGTTTAGCGTTAAGCTTAGTTACACAAAATATAAGATATAGGTAACTCATAGACGTCCAGTTGAATCTTGGTGAAGATTAATAGATTAAATATGATTTTTTATGTGAAGTTCGATAAAAAAGTACAGTAGATTCATTTATTGTAGGAAAACGTGGTGTTTCTAAAAGGAATAATTTACGTTTCTATAATTCACCAACTTGGAAAGATAAAGACGTTGCTGGTTCTGTTAATGTATGATTAGAGTTTGTTATTGATGCAAAAGTAAGTGTTAAAGGAACACTACAATACAAAGTGCACAATAGCAAAGGAAAAACTTACTGCTGTAAATAAGCTTAATATGTATGTGAAGTAATTAAAGAGTCGATTTATAAGAGTCAGCTTATTTTTTCAATACTCCATTCAACTAGTAAGTATAGATGTCAATTTAAATCCCTATGTGTGAATATATAAAAAGCTGACTATATTTAGTCAGCTTTTTATATATTTTAGTATTTATGGGTCCCAAAAAACATATTCTTTCCTTTAAGTTGACACTTAAAATATTACCAATGTTTCCTTTTACAATGACAACAAATAAAGAAACATTTACAGCGACACTTATTTTGTTTAGAACTCCAATCATCATTGCAATGCTTTTCTTTAGATTTCCACCAATCATCATTGCAATGCTTTTCTTTAGATTTCCACCAGTCATCACAACAATTTTTTTTCTTAGAACTCCAGCAATCATTTTTCCAGGACATTCTTTTATACCTCCCTTCAATAGGATTCCTATTATTCTATGTTTTAGTAAAAAAATGGCTTGTTTATTAACCTATTATTTTCGCTTTATATGATAGAGTGCTTTCTACTAGATATAGAATCCATACAAAGTATGCTAAATTTTACAAGATAGCGGAGAGAACTACTGGTGATGAGATTGATCAATAAACACTTGGTGAAGAAAACGTACTCCAAAATAATATTTTATTTTGGAGTACGTTTTTCTGAATGTATACTTCACAACAGTAAAGGAAAAACATACTATATTACTGCAAACAAAGTCTATGTATATGTGAAGTAATAGGAAAAGCTGGAGACTCTTTAAAGAGTCTCCAGCTTATTAAAAGAAAAAAAGATTTTTTGAGAAAGGGTCTGTCTAAAATTAAAATTCAGTTCCTGATTAAGCAAGCCTATAATTGTTAGAGGTTTGTTTTTATTATTAATAAAGAAAAGAATGTTTAGTACAATTGTTTGTTTTTTTCTTTCTATGTTTTTGCCTCGTACACTTTAAAGGTAGTGAACATACTATATTAATAGAAATGATTAGGGGGTGAGATTTTGGGATATCGTTATAGTAATTCTAAAAAGAAGTGTACATGTAAACAAGATGATTGCTGGGACGCTTTTGAAGAGTGTAAAAAAGAACATGAAGAACAAAATAAAAAATGCGATTGTTGCTGTGTGCAAGGAATTAGAGATGAACTGAAAAAATTAGTTAATAGAGCAGTGCGCATTAATACAGGAAGTAATAATTATGCAGGCACTGTTTCTTCAGTCACTTGTGATGTTGTAAAGCTTGCTAATAGTGCTGGGGTAGTTACAGTAATTATATCAGTTTGTAAAATTGAAGCGATTGAACCATTGTTGACATAGGAAACATTGCATAACTAGACTATGTTTTGTAAAGCCATTCATATGAATGGCTTTATTTTAATTTCATATAAAGGAGAATAGATTCTTTATATAGAAATAAGTTTGGGGCTATAAAGTATGATGTACGAAAGGAGCATAAA
>NZ_JAKUFT010000150.1:0-3885 GCF_022663605.1 Bacillus cereus group sp. BfR-BA-01379 | reverse complement strand
CGATCCGCATCTGCCTTTTTCTTTACTTCTGCATCATATTGCTTTTCACGACGCGCAATCTCTTTTTCTTCTAATTCAATTTGCTTTTCACGCTCAATAATTTTAACTCGCATTTGCTCTTCTGTAACACCTTGTTGCGCTTTTGCTTGTTGTAATTCATAGGAAAGATCTGCATCTGCGCGAGCTTGTTCTTGGTCTCTCTTATAAGATTGTACTTTTAACTCTTTATGTTTTTCAGCTTCAGCGATTTGTGCATCACGTTGATACTCAGCTTCTTTCGCTTCTTTCTCAGCACGAGCTTTTTCAATTCGCGCCTCTTTTTCACGCTCTGCATTTGCAACTGTTGCATCACGCTTAACCATTGCAATTTGTGGCTGACCAAGTGCATCTAAGTAACCGTTCTTATCCATGATTTCTTTAATTGTAAAGGAAACGATGCGAAGTCCCATCTTCTTTAAATCTGTAGAAGCTACTTCATGTACCTTTTGAGCAAATTGCTCTCTATTACTATACGCATCTTCTACTGTCATAGAAGATAAGATAGCACGTAGATGCCCTTCTAAAACCTCTTTTGCTTCTATTTTTAACTCTTCTGTTTCTTTTCCTAAATATTGTTCAGCAGCTGTAGAAACCTCTTCAATGGTAGATCCTACTTTAATAATAGAAACACCGTTTACTGTAATCGGTACACCTTGTTTCGTATACGTATCACGTGTTCCCACTTCTAATTTGTAGTTTAATAGACTTAAAGGCTCTGCTCTTTGCATAATCGGAACTACGAAAGTACCGCCTCCACGAATAATCTTAATCTTCTTTCCATCATCAGTGGTAACTACATTTTTCCCGCCACCAAGCCAGTTTCCAGTAACAATTAATGCTTCATCTGGTCCAACTGTTCGATATTTTGTAATGAATACTAAAATGAGTAGAATTAAAATTGCGAGTAATACTCCACCGATAATTAATGGAATCGTCATGTAAATTCCCCCTTATAATTTTGGTTTCTTTAAAGAATAAGCGATGTTCTGTACAAGCAAAACACCATCTTGGACTCCCTCGATAATAACTTCAGTTCCTTGTGAAATATCTTTCTTCCCAACTGTTTTAGCTAGGATTGCATTGTTTCCAAATTGGGAGGAAATTAATACTTCACCAAACCCTTCTGTAGGAATAGTCGTAATGACCTCTCCCTTACAGCCAATGAATTCATCCATACGCTGCACAGTGTTTTGTTCTGCTTCTGCAATCGGCTTTAAAATTAATATTTTCATTATGAAAACACCAATAAAGGATATAGCAAATGCAGCCCCGAAAATAAGAATACTATTAAAGGAAAATAAATATTCTCCTATATAACTAAGTCCACATAACATGGCGAAAAAACTAAGTAATAAAGTAACAACGGATACAGATCCGCCTCCAAAACTAAATATGGATTCAAATATATCTCCAAAAAAGATATAAATAACAGTGAGTATAGTAGCAATAATAAATCCGTATAAATAAATTTTTTCAAGTGGATAACCAAACAAATCCATTTCTTATCCCCCTCTCTTAAACAATCCTTTTTTGTTATGTGTATGCCCCACCTCTTTCAAAGATTATTGTTCTTAATTTTCAGTTATTTACTTTTTAAAGAATAGCCTGTAAGACAGGCCTCTAAAAAAGAACAGGAGAAACCTATTGTGACAGGCTCCTCCTAGAAAATAACCGATATATTATATATCTATATAATATACTATTTTCCACAAAAAGTAAAGTTAAACATACATTGGAAAAGTACTTATTTTACTGATAATTCGTACGTTCCATCGCCATTATCATATTTATATACATACAAATAATACTTACCTGGTTTTGCACCAAATTTTGCTTCTATATGATTTCCGTTCGCTTGACCGTAAGCTGCATAATTTTGCATATCTGATTCATGGTGAAGTACCCATGTCATCCCAATTCCATACTTATTTAAAACGGAAATATCGATATCTTTCGCTGATGCTACATTAAATGTATAAACATCAGTGTGATCTCCGCCGATAAGGCTACCTTTTATAGTAGTGTTTAGCCCAATACGATTTGCTTCCTCTGGACGATTATTTGGTTCTGATTCTGTTAAACTTCCATCTTTAATCGTAACAGTTGTTTCGCTTCTGCTCTCTTTACCTTTATCATCTTTTACTCTTAACGCTACCTTATAAGTTCCTTCTCTTTCATACGCATGTACTGGATTAACTTCTGCACTTGTGCTTCCATCTCCAAATTCCCATAAATAAGAAACGATTTTTCCATCTTCATCATTTGAGCCATCACTTTTAAATTGAATACCTTCTTTTACAAGCCCATTATAAGGTCCATTTATATTAACTGTTGGAGCTTTATTTTCTCTATCATCTTTTGCGATACCGTGGAAGACTACATCATATTCAAATTGCTTTGAGCTATTCACACGGTAATTGACAAAGTATGCTGTAACCGTTTTGTAGCCACTCCATTCTTTTTGTGCCAGTTGTTCTAGCGTTTCATTTACTTTCTTACTCATTGCATTCCAATCTTCTGACTCACCTTTTGTTACACTACCTGTATACGTACCTTCTAAAGTAAATGTATTAAAGAATTGTGAGCTATGTTTTGTCATTTTTTCATCTTTCATAGGCAGCGTATCACTAATTTCTTTCTCTACTGCTGTTAGTGATTTCGGTGCATGTTCAGCTAAATAATCATTTGCTACTTCCGGCACACTATATTTATCTTGATTATCAATTAGCTGCTGCATATACTCTTGATACTCTTTATTTAGTTTAGAATCTTTACTTAAATTCTCACGATAGGCATCATAATTTTTCACGTCATTTGCACGAATTAAATCTTGAATTTTATCAAACGTTTCAAATTGATGTGTATATAAATAAGATTGCAATGCAAACGAGTAATTATAGAAATCCCAAGAACCATATTTAGCAAATAATGTGCGCTCTGCTGTATAACGGCTTGCAGGATCAGATGATAATCCACTAATGATACTCTTTCTCGGTACTACATTATTTGTACGAGTAGATCCTGCGAAAAATTCTGCATTTCCTTCTTGGAACCAAGTTAATCTCTCATTTTGATACATATCTCCTCTTCCAAATAAACCTGGCACTTCAAATCTCCCTTGAAGATAATGAGTAAACTCATGACGGAACAGCTCTTCTAAACTATAAATACTTTGTTCTGGCGTACGCTCATATGTAAAGAATGTTCCTGTTTCTTCAATATAAATTCCACCGTTGTTTGTTTCATACCCATACAATTGTCTGTTTAACTGATATTCGTCTGGAGTATTATAGATTACTATCGTCAATACGTCGTCCGCATTACCTGGCTCTAATGCTTTGTCATTCCCAATTACACGATGATACTGCGCTTTTACTTCCTTCGCAGCCCAGTATAGTCTCTTAATTTTTTCTTCTGATACTTTATCCCCTGTTTTAAACACAATAGATCCATCGTCGAATGTGTACGTTTTTGGTAAGTACTGTTCTTTTCCTTCTTTACGTATTTTCTCTAAATCTACTGTATTCCCGCTATAATCTTTCCCGTTATAATTTGTTGTAATTTGTTCTACTGCAACAAAATACGGCTCACTTAAACGCGGGTACATATGCATTGCTTGTGTAACAACCTCTAATCCTTTATTTGGATTACTATGAAACTTCCCTAAACGACTAGCGAAATAAATTCCATTATTAACGAGCCACTTATTTTCCGGTGTTACTTCATTTAAAAGAGCGATACGATTTATTTCATTAATAAACCGATCTACTTTCCCATACCACATTGTATCTTTTGCCTCTTTACGAGTTTCAAATAAATAAGATTGCATATCATAATCAATACCTT
>NZ_JAKUFT010000149.1:0-3900 GCF_022663605.1 Bacillus cereus group sp. BfR-BA-01379 | reverse complement strand
TCACACCCGTTCCCATACCGAACACGGAAGTTAAGCTCTCTAGCGCCGATGGTAGTTGGGACCTTGTCCCTGTGAGAGTAGGACGTCGCCAAGCAACTGTAAGACGAGTCAGTATGACTCGTCTTTTTTGTGTTTAATGAAATAATTTTGTAATTAATATCGGCTCTATGAGTACGTTTATCTAGCAAGAATTTCACATTTAAATAGCATACCTTCAGAAAAATATGGACAAGTTTGTTAAACTGTCATTCGTTAACAAGAATATCTACAAGGTATTGCCCTCTGTAGTCTGCTAACACCTTCTTTTATTTCTTCAGTTGTTAAATGTCCATACCCCATAATAATTCGATTATGATGTTTTCCTTTTTCAATGGCATGGTCTTCCACGGGATATACTTTTACTCCGAGTTGTTGGATTTTCTCAAGTAATTCTTTTGTGAATTGAACTTGATTGAATTCAACAATCAGGTGTAATCCTGTAGAATAACCGAAAATATTGATTTCATTTAAGAATGCTAATTTTAATTGCTCGATAAGGAAGTCTCTCCGATTTTTATAAATTTTTTTCATCTTCATAATATGCCGCTCCAAATGATTTTCGGCAATAAATTTAGCAAGGACAAGCTGATTTAAAGAAGATGTATGTAAATCTGAAAACCATTTTACACTGCGGCATTTTTCAATAAGCTGTGAGGGAAGAACTAAGTATCCCATCCTAAGGGCCGGTGATAAAATTTTACTAAATGAACCTACATATATAACACGCTCGGGATCCAATCCTTGTAATGAACTTACAGGTGAACCTTCATATCGAAACTCACTGTCATAATCATCTTCAATGAGATAACAATTTGTTTTCCTTGCGTAGTTAATCAATTGAACCCGTCGTTGAATCGGTAATGCTCCTCCTAAAGGAAACTGATGAGAAGGAGTAGTGAAGATGAATTTTGGGTTTTTATTTGTAGGCAGCGAAGATGTATCCATCCCATTATCATCCGCTGGTATAGGATGAAGGAAGGCCCCTGAATTTTTAAAAATTATTTGAATGTCATTGGTGATGGGGTCTTCTATTAGTACTTCGTCGCCCGTTGACAAAAGTAATTTAGAAACAAGTGTTAAAGCTTGAGTTGCACCGGAAGTAATCACCAATTGTTCTGGATGACAAAAAACTCCTCTTGTTTTTAGCAAATAGCGTGATAAAGCCTTTCTTAATTCGGGACGTCCTTCGGGAATATCGTATCCAAGTGTAGAAGGGGGTGCTTCATTCCATGTGGTGTGAGATAACTTTGCCCATACTTTACGTGGAAATAAGTCTAATGCTGGTATCCCTGAACGGAAATTAATGATGTTGCTGTCTTTGTTTGTTTCTTCGCACCAAGATAAAGAATCAATTAGAGTTGATTCTTTATGTTGTTTTAAATAAGTCCCTTCGGCAATGAATGTCCCGGCTCCCTGTCGAGTGGCCAAAAAACCTTCGGAAAGTAATTGATCATAAGCTTCTAAAATTACATTCCTAGACACGCTCAACTCAGAAGATAATTCCCGTGTTGATGGTAGTTTTTCTCCGGATTGTAGCTCTCCGTTTAATATTCGTTCACGTATTTGGTGATAAACCTGGCGAATTAAACTTATATCTAGCGATCGATCAATAGGCATCCAAAGCATATAAATGCTCCCTTCATCAAAATTGGTACCATAAAAGTATAGCTAAAATGGTACTGATACGAACCATTTTAGCATGCTATAGTTGGAACAAATAGTTCTAAAGGAGATGAAAATTTGATAACTAAACCAGAACTCCAAGTAGCTCAGGCATTTAAATCGATTGCACGAAATGAACATATAAAATCCTATGTACAACAATCTACCGAACTCTATGTGTTATTATTGCAGGCTGCGAAACGCTTTGTCACCGGAGAAACGAGACATGAGGGGATTATGACAGCAAAAGAACTAATTACAAAAGGGTATCATACTTCGCTAGAATACATAGGGGAAAATACTCTAGATATAAAGGAATGTTATAAAGCGAAAAATGAGTTTTTGAATCTTATTGGAGACGTGGGTGCCCTGCCAATAAAACAAACAGTATCACTCGATTTATCGCATATTGGATTATCTATAGATCCAGAAATATCTTATATTCATTTAATGGAGTTGGCAGAGAAGGCAAAAGTATATGGAACTACCCTTATGATAAGTATGGAAGAATCATCTAAAGTAGCGGACATACTTTCTATCTATAAAAAAACAACTGAGCAATATCCTAATGTAGGGATAACGATTCAGGTACATTTATATCGTTCGAACAATGATATTCAAGAACTCCTAAATTATCCAGGGAAAATAAGAGTTGTAAAAGGTGCCTATCAAGAAGCTTCAGATATTGCTATGCCTAGGTCAACTGATTTAAATCAACAGTACCTTCGGATTGTAGAACAACTAATTGGAAATAATCACCCTGTATCTATAGCTACACACGATGAAATTATTATTAAAGAGATGGAGCAACGTCAATATTTTAGTCAATCTAATGTAGAAATAGAAATGCTATATGGAATTCGTCCGGATATGTTAAGTGATTTGAAAAACAAGGGGCATAACGCTAGAGTATATTTGACTTATGGGAAAGAGTGGTACTTGTATTTATGTCATCGGATAGCTGAACATCCAGAAAATCTATATCATGCAGTGGCAGATATGATACATCCATTTTCAGTGCAGCAGAATTGGGAATATTAAATGTAAAAATTATTTTTGTTATGGCCAAATATAAAAAGAGCCGGATTTTCCTTAGAGTAGAAATTCCGGTTCTTTTTATATTGAAACTTTTGTAGTTTATATTTGCGTTAAATACGTACAGGACTTCTATAGGTGTTGAAAAGATTGTGATTTATAATTGTGCAGCTAAAGTATACCTTGTTACAGAACTTGTTTTTGTGGGTGTTTTATATGTATTGGTTTCTTCTTATTGAGTATTCTTAGGTTTGTAGCTAGAAATAAATGAATTTGTGATTCTATGTGTATTTCAAAACGGGGGACACATAATAGAAGCAATAAAGTTACATGCTTTGTTAGTAACTCGATTTGCTCTTCTAGTGATAGAACGTAAATAATAGGTATAGGATAAACATTCTTAAATGTGATAAAATACAAAAAGAACAAACGTTCCTATCTGGTGTGTTGGGTACACTCGATCAATCGAGGTACGTATTTTTAATCTGGTATATGTGTTTGAAAAAGAAATGCTATTAATCAGGTTTGGGCCTCGAGTATAGTTTAGTTTTGTATCTTGAATGTTTGTTAAGAGGATATAAAAATTATTACGGCTAGGCTATATAGAAATGCATGCTGCTAAAGATGAAAGAGGTATAAGCCTGCTATTTTAGTGACGAAGGGATAATTAGTAAATGTATTAGCAGCGTGTTTCTATATATTTACGAGTGAACAGGTAAGTAACGATTACTTTATAATAAGGGGACTCTATAACTAGAGTAGTATATAAGAATTTCTGTATCGTTGTCTGTTATAAAAATACGTATATCTTCAATTTTCTCTAATAGGGTGCCCGATAAACAAAGAGGTGTTAGGAAGCGTGATAAGTTTTTAATTGCATCTTAGTATTTATTAAAATATGGTTGTTAGTTTGGCTGGGGAAAAAATTCCGTACAAATTAAGGTTAGGTCGAAGCAGCTTTCGGGTAATGCAATATTTATAGATTCTTTTTAGGTTAGAGATTGTAAAAATATTAAGTTGAATAACTTTATAAAAAGGTATTGACGATTAGTATATAGAGGTGTAATATAGAACAAGTCGCCGATGACATTAACGTCGAAAGCGACAAACAAAAATAAAAAACTTAGTTGACATTAACTAACGAAGATGTTAACATAAGGAAGT
>NZ_JAKUFT010000148.1:0-4088 GCF_022663605.1 Bacillus cereus group sp. BfR-BA-01379 | reverse complement strand
CGATACGATTTATTTCATTAATAAACCGATCTACTTTCCCATACCACATTGTATCTTTTGCCTCTTTACGAGTTTCAAATAAATAAGATTGCATATCATAATCAATACCTTTCATAAGATCGTCTACATACGTACGAAGATTATCATTGTATTGTTTTAAAATATTAGCTGCGTATTGAACCGTTTCTACATCACTTGAAGCATTACTGATTAATTTACCGTATGCCGATACGACTGAATCTTGCTCATATGTACCGAGCTTAAAGTTTGGATTTGCTGCGATTGCTTTTAAAGCTGGTAAACATTTATCCTGGAAGCTTCTCTCATTTAAATCACTTAATTCATTATTGTAAAATGCAAGATAAAAAGCTGAACGTAACACTTCCGTAAACGTTTGAATTCCTTTTGAATCATCTTTCGTAAATGTACTACCTCGATGAGCTAATTCATCTATAACTACTTGCATTTTTCCTTTATCTTTATAAAAAGCCTTTACATCTTCATTGAACTGGAATAAGTCTGTAATTTGATTCCACTTAATACTTCCTAGTGTTTCAACTAATTCTTGATCATTCATTTTATTTAAATCAGCCATTGAATAGCTTTCTTTCATTTGCTTTACTTCTGAGCTCTTCATAATAGATGCTGGTCGCTGCGAGAAGTCTCCTACTTGTAACCGTTCTTTAAACGATAATGTCTCCTCTGCTTTAGAAACGTGCCCAATCTCATCTACTGGCTTTTCAATTCCAACCGGTTTCGAATGCAATACATTATATGGCACCTTTTCTTCTGCTGATACATGAGTTTGAATTGCCCCCAGTGATAGAGCCATTGTACTAATGCTAAGCATTATTTTATTAATTTTTGATTTCTTGTTCATATCCTTGCCCCCTATTTAAATATTCCATCCAAGAATTTAACATAAAATCTAGATATAAAAATATAAAATGCAATATTTCATATTATTTCTTCTTACATTTTGTACATATCGTGAACAACCTCTCCTTTATCTAACCTCCAATAGGTATGAATCTATAGCGATTAAACAGTCCTTTTTCATGCATTAAAAAGGGAATATTTTGACAATTAAACTTTTAATTGTTATGATTAATATAATTGTTAACTTTATTAAACAAGGGTGGGATTCTATGATAAAAAAAGAGAACAGTGTATTTTATATCTCCATCTTGCTAACAACATTATTCATCATATGGGGAATTAGCCCGGCAAGTTGGATACAAGGCTATGATTTACAAAGTGTTACATCTTCCTTAAATTCATTTATCCTCAATAAATTTGGATGGTTTTACTCTCTACTTATGACCGCAATGATTATTTTAGCCACTTATTTAGCATTTTCTAAGTACGGTTCTATTCGTCTTGGTAAAGATGAAGAAAAACCAAAGTATAGTTATCCATCTTGGCTATCTATGTTGTTTGGAGCAGGAATGGGAATTGGACTCCTCTTTTATGGAATCGCTGAACCAATTTCACATTTTACAGATCCATTAACAGGAAAAGCAGGTACAGAGGAAAGCGCCAAGCTCGCTATGCAATATTCATTTTTCCACTGGGGTCTCTTTCCATGGTCACTATACGCAATGGTTGCTTTAACAATTGCATATTTCACATTCCGCAAACAAAAAGGTAGCACAATTGGGGCTACAGTTACTCCATTATTTAATCGATCGAAAAATTCTCCTATCGGAAAAACAGTCGATATTTTAGCTGTTTTAGCCACAGTATTCGGTATTGTGCCATCTGTTGGGATTGGTGCTCAACAAATCGCCGGAGGATTAAGCTATTTATTCCCTTCTATTCATAACACTTTACTTACACAGCTCGTACTTATCGCCATCTTCGCTGTTTTATATTTAACAAGCGCACAAACGGGCTTAGATCGTGGGATTAAATATTTGAGTAACTTAAATTTCTCTCTTGCAGGTATATTACTCATCTCCTTTTTACTTTTAGGACCAACTGTATTTATTATGAAATATTTCACATCTACACTCGGTTCTTATATCGGATCTTTACCTAGTATGGGATTAAATTTAGGAGCATTTAATGAAAAATCTTCTTCTTGGATTGAAAACTGGACTATTTTCTATTGGGGATGGTGGATCTCTTGGTCTCCATTCGTCGGTACATTCATCGCTCGTATTTCTAAAGGGCGCACAATAAAAGAATTTATTATTGGAGTTGTATTAGTCCCAACTCTTATCTGTACATTTTGGTTTGCAGTATTTGGCGGTACCGCTATCCATATGGAAATGTTCCAATCGCTTGGAATAGCTGATGAAATCGCAAAAAACGGTACAGAGATTGGATTATTTGCTGTTATTTCACACCTACCATTCTCTACATTTTTAACGGTTATCGGGTTAATTTTAGTAGCCACATTTTTCGTTACTTCTGCCGACTCGGCAACGTTTGTTGTTTCAATGCAAACGAGTAACGGAAGCTTATCACCGAAAAATAGTTTAAAACTTATATGGGGATTAACAATCGCGATCATTGCAGCTCTTTTATTACAAGCTGGAGGATTAAATGCACTACAAATTGCAGCTATAATCGCAGCACTACCATTTTCTATCGTAGTCGTTCTTATGGTTACTTCGCTCTTTAAAGAGCTGCGAAAAGAAGATGTTAATTCGCAAACGAAAGAAGTTCCGAAAAAAATAAAAAAAGTTATGTAAAGATTAGCACCCGAATCCATTATTACTGAGGGCGGCAAAGTAAATTAAATAAAACCCATTCGTATGAATTATAATCTTCATACGAATGGGTTTTTACTCTATTATATAGTGTTGTAAACATGCTTTCTCCTCAAAACCTACTTTCTTGTACAATTTCATCGCACGATCATTATTCGTATTCAAACATAGTTCTATCTCTCTCATCCCTTGGAAGGAGAAAATATACTGAATTGCCGATTGTAATAAGCGCTCTCCGACACCTTTTCTTCTACTATTTTCAGCAGTTGCAATAAATTCGATATTCGCTTCTTGAAACTCCGCATTTACTTCAACATATACGTAACCTTCTAACTTATCATTCTTCATACTTACAAATAATTTATTCGTATCACTTAAACGTTCGATAATTTCATTTCCTTCATAATACGTATTAGGAAAAACATTATTGTGTAAAGAGATAAACTTCTCAAATACTTTTGGTAAAGCTTCTTCTACATTACATATACTACGTTCTTCCACAGTATTATGGCTTAAACTAAAAATACTATGTCGATCTTGTTCTTTTGCATGTAAATCCTTCATTAAGCGGGCACAATTATTATTTTCCACATGATAAAAACCATAAAACTTTTCAATATAAAAAGGCATCTTTTCTATAAGCTCTTCCCACATATGTAAAGCAACTTCTTCCCAATTTGCTGAAAGAATAAACGGTCCCCAAATTTCTGCACACTTTTTTACTTCATCCACATCAAATCCTAATACACCTATTAAATTATTATTCTCATAAGTAGCAACAAAAGATTGTTCCCATCCTATATCCGAAAAATCATGGATAATTGTCTGTAACAACTCCTCTTTCTCGTCTCCACAATAACCAACATGATGAGTAGCGTCTTTATTTACAGTTGCAATAAATGACGCAATCTCTTCAACCTTTAAAATAGTACTAACATACATAACCTCTCCTCCTTCTCTAATACATTTACACTTTTTCCATTTATATCCTTCAAAAAAAAGACATTATCATAAGCATATTTCAAAATGAAATCGCCATAATAATGTCTTCTCAAAAAATTATATAACTATTTTTCGTTATAATAAGATAAAACGTTTTTATTTCTTAAATAGTCTCTTTCTAAATACAAACATACTTAATGATGAAAGAACTAGCGCTAGGCCACCAAATAAAGATACATTATTTTCTTGCCCACCTGTTGCTCCTAATGATTTTTTGCTTTCTTCTTGCTTATTAACAGCTTGATTATTTTCTTTCACGTTTTGATTCTCTACTACTTTTTCTTTCACAACTTGATTATTCACGCTTTGTTCTTGAACTACTGCTGATTGGTTTACTGCGTCTTTTGATCCTTCAACTTCTTTTGTTGG
>NZ_JAKUFT010000147.1:0-4173 GCF_022663605.1 Bacillus cereus group sp. BfR-BA-01379 | reverse complement strand
TTGATTCGAGTCGCTTTGCTTAGAATGTTGCTGTTTATTCTGATCCGAGTCGTCTTGTTTAGAATGCTGTTGTTGATTGTGATTCGAGTCATCTTGTTTAGAGCTTTGTTGTTTATCCTGATTTGAGTCGTCTTGTTTAGAACTTTGCTGTTTATTCTGATTCGAGTCATCTTGTTTAGAGCTTTGCTGTTTATCCTGATTTGAGTCGTCTTGTTTAGAGCTTTGTTGTTTATCCTGATTCGAGTCGCTTTGCTTAGAATGTTGTTGTTGTTGTTGTTGTTGTTGTTGTTGTTGCTTATCCTGAGAAGAATCCTTGTTTTCCTCTTTTTTTTGCGCGCCATTGCTATCTTTATTATGTTTCATACTTCTAGTCTGTTCTTTGTTACCATCCTCTTGATTGTTAGGTTGTTGCTCCAAGTTATCTGTTTCGTTTTTCTCTGTTGTATTTGATTTTTTTTTCTTACGTAGCCAATTCCAAATCATATGTATTCCCTCTTTAATTGTGTAATATAGTGCTATTTTGTGGCTAATTTTGTATATTATTCATTTATTTATGAAAAGAAGGAGGAGATTGGTTTGCATAGAAAAAATCCTTTAGTAAGCAGTTCATACTATAACAGGGAGAGGGAGAGTCTGTGCAAATTGTAAAAAAAGAGAAGTTTATTTTAAAAGAATTTACGTTTGAAAATGGTAGGGAAATTCCTGTTCAAATGGGGTATGAGGCGTATGGTACTTTAAATAGAGAAAGGTCAAATGCGATTTTGGTTTGTCATCATTTTAGTGCAACTAGTCACGCGGCAGGAAAATATACAGCGCATGATGAGGAGTCTGGTTGGTGGGATAGTTTAATTGGACCTGGAAAAGCAATTGATACAAATAAATACTTTGTTATATGCACTGATAATCTTTGTAATGTGCAGGTAAAGAACCCGTATGTGATTACAACAGGACCGAAATCGATTGATCCGAAAACTGGAGATGAATATGCAATGGATTTTCCGGTTTTTACATTTCTTGATGTAGCTCGTATGCAATATGAGTTAATAAAAGATATGGGAATCGCAAGGTTACATGCTGTAATGGGACCGTCAGCTGGCGGGATGATTGCACAGCAATGGGCTGTTCATTATCCTCATATGGTAGAGCGAATGATTGGTGTTATTACGAACCCGCAAAATCCAATTATTACGTCGGTAAATGTAGCGCAAAATGCAATTGAGGCTATTCAACTGGATCCAAGTTGGAGGGGCGGAAAATATGGAGAAGAGCAGCCAATGAAGGGACTTCATTTAGCAAATAGAATGATGTTTATGAACGCATTCGATGAGCACTTTTATGAAACAACATTCCCTCGTAATAGTATAGAGGTAGAACCTTATGAAAAGTTTTCTACATTAACATCATTTGAGAAAGAAATAAATAAAGTGACATATAGAAGTATAGAGTTAGTAGATGCAAATTCGTGGATATACACTGCGAAAGCAGTTTTATTACATGATATTGCACATGGATTTTCATCTTTAGAAGAGGCGCTTTCTAACATAGAAGCAAACGTACTTATGATTCCATGCAAGCAAGACTTGCTTCAGCCGTCACGTTATAATTATAAAATGGTAGACACGTTGCAAAAACAAGGGAAATATGCGGAAGTGTATGAGATAGAAAGTATAAATGGGCATATGGCAGGAGCATTTGATATTCATTTATTTGAAAAGAAAGTTTATGAATTTTTAAATCGGAAAGTATCTAGTTTGGTGTAGAAAATAAAAGGTGTGAAAAAGGTGCAATGCATGTAGTAGGCACCTTTTTTTACATGATTTGTAGACGGAAAATATATGTGGCAACTGCTATACCGAAGAACGCTATACTAAGCAATAGAAATAAGAATGACATTTCTTGTGGTGATTTTATCTTTTTATTATTTCTCATACTAAGTGCAATAATTGCGGCGATTAAGAAAATGATGCCCGTAATGAAAAGAAAAAGTGTCATTTTCATTGGCTCCTTTCATAAAACAAGTATATTGAGGATACAATGCACGAGTTATGTTTGTAAAGAATAAGTTTTGCGGGAAAATTGAGAAATAAAATTTCCATTCTTTGCGTTCTTTCTTTCGCATGCTAAAATTGACTAGATATGCTTGTGTAAGGAAGAGACTAAAGGTTTTATTGTATATAAGGAGGAACGACATATGACAGAAGTTAAAACAATTACTACAGAAGAAGTGCAAGAGCGTTTAGAAAATGGAGAAACGTTATTTTTAGTAGACGTAAGGGAAGATGAAGAAGTAGCAGCAGGGAAAATTCCAGAAGCTGTACACATTAAAATGGGTGATATCCCAAATAAAGTAGATTTCTTTGATAAAGAGAATGAATATATCTTTATTTGTCGTTCGGGAATGCGCAGTGAAAATGTATGCCATTATTTAAATGAGCAAGGATTTAAGACAATGAACATGGTTGGCGGTATGCTTCAATATGAAGGTGAAACGAAATAAGTAGCTAAAAAAACTTGAAACGTGTTTGTTTCAAGTTTTTTTCTTTTGCATACAGTGTACAAAAGGGGGATAGGTAAATGGGGATTAACTTGCGGAAAGTAAAAATTATTAATAATACAGGGGCTGTTAATGTTGGTGACTGTTATGATATCTCACCTTTAGCTGTAGCAAAAATATATGCAGGTGCTGGAGGTTCGAGTGCGGCTATTTTTTTAAATGGGAAAAGACAGCCAGAAGCAGTGATTCGAACATCAGTGTTTCTTCCGCCATTAGCAACGAGTACACGTACATTAGGTTCATAGAGGAAAGGTAGAGTGTGATTATGCCTGCTCATATAAAAGAATTTGTTATTGTGAATAACACTGGGAATATATTTACCGGTGATAATTTGAGTGATACTTCATTTACTGCTACGAAATCGTATAGTGGTTCAATGGGGTGCACCTGGATTGATGTTGTTACAGTAATAGGAACGGAGACGAAGCTTTGTTTACAGCCTGGAGACTCGGTGACGACGACATATACGCGTGGTACTCCTGCTGGTACTCTAACAGGAACAAATATGGGGCAAAATGTAAATGCATCGAGTATAGCACAAGCTGTCCCGAATACAGATAATATGGATTCAGTAGCTGGACTCCCTTAAGGAATTAAGGGAGTTTTTATTATTTCAAATAAAAATAGTCTTTGAGTTTGTTTTTGTAAATACATATTAAGAAGAAGAGGTTTGTTTCATGTAAAAAAGATGGTATGCAGGTGGTGAAAGTGTGAAAGAGCGTGATAAAAAACATTCATTAAACTCTAATTTCAGAATTCCACCAAATCTTATTGGGCCTACCTTTCCACCCGTTCCAACGGGATTTACTGGTATTGGGATTACTGGCCCAACCGGTCCCCAAGGTCCAACAGGCCCCCAAGGACCAAGAGGATTACAAGGTCCGATGGGGGAGATGGGCCCGACAGGACCACAAGGTGTGCAAGGGATACAAGGACCAGTTGGACCAATAGGTGCAACGGGACCAGAAGGACAGCAGGGGCCACAAGGATTGAGAGGACCACAAGGAGAAACAGGAGCGACAGGACCAGAGGGAGTGCAAGGGTTACAAGGTCCGATTGGTCCAACAGGAGCGACTGGGGAGCAAGGTATACAGGGGATACAAGGATTACAGGGACCGATTGGAGCTACTGGGCCAGAGGGACCACAAGGAATTCAAGGTGTGCAAGGGTTACCGGGTGCAACTGGCTCGCAAGGTATACAAGGACCTCAAGGTATACAAGGGCCACAAGGACCGAGTGGAAGTACGGGGCCAACAGGAGCAACTGGTCAAGGGGTTACAGGTCCAACTGGAACAACAGGTCCAACAGGGGTAACGGGTCCATCTGGAGGACCTCCAGGTCCAACGGGGCCAACTGGTGCGACAGGTCCAGGAGGTGGACCGAGTGGAAGTACAGGTGCGACAGGAGTAACTGGGAATACTGGGGTAACAGGTAGTACGGGAGCGACTGGAATAACAGGTCCGACTGGAAGTACAGGAGAAACAGGAGCACAGGGGCTGCAAGGTATCCAAGGGGTTCAGGGGATTCAAGGGATAACGGGAGCAACTGGAGATCAAGGTCCACAAGGTATACAGGGACCTATAGGGCCTCAAGGTGTAACTGGAGCGACAGGAGATCAA
>NZ_JAKUFT010000146.1:0-4311 GCF_022663605.1 Bacillus cereus group sp. BfR-BA-01379 | reverse complement strand
CTCTTCTTTTTATTATATGCCAATTTATTCGCTGTCACACTTATATAGTATTCTACCGAAAATATATCATACTCCTATTTTGTGGTCAATTGGATTGCATGATTGAAAAGGTGTAGTCTTATTCCTCTCCAAACTGAAAAATATCCCGGTTAATAAGTTGGTGGAGATACCTATCCATTTCAGCCGAAGAAACACTTCTTTCATTTTTAAACCACCATGCGCTTAATGAGGTGATTGCCCCTGAATAAAATTCAATGATTAAATCATTTGGCATCGTATGATTTTTGCAAAGTTGATTTAACGCTTCTATTTCTTGTTTTCTCGTTTCGTGACTTAAATACTGTGTCCGGCTAATAAATTGTTCATCAGACATTTGCGTCTCTAATATTTTACCGATTTCTTCATGATGTAGAAATTGTTCCATTACTTGAAATGGTTTACTTAATCGATCTGAAACCGGTATTTCACCAATCATCTTGCTGTATCGTTTAAATCCAAATGCTAATAAAGCATCTTTATCTTCAAAGTGTTTATAAAAGGTTGTTCGGTGTACCATTGCACGATCGCAAATTTGGTTAATCGTGATGGTACTATATTTCTGTTTTGATTGCGTCATTAATTCAAATAAGGAATCCCACAATAATTTATGTGTACGTCTAATACGTAAATCAATTTGTTTTTCATTATCATTCATCTACAATTCTCCTTTTTTGTAGATTAAATATACAGTGGCTGAAGATTGATTCTCCCTTTTTAATCTACATATGTATATTATATTACATGTGTTCCGGTGTATTTAAAGTTTTTTAAGTAAGAAACAGGAGGAGAATCTGTAAATGAATATGACAACTAAGAGCCCTGCAAGTGGCAAAGTTGATACTTCTAATATGAAACATACCCCCATTTTAATTGCGTTACTTTTAGGGGCAATGGTTGCATTATTAAACGAAACGTTACTTGGTAATGCGTTAACGGTATTAATGAAAGAATTTGGCGTAACAGCTTCAACGATTCAATGGCTTTCTACAGCTTACATGTTAGTGGTTGGGGTTTTAGTCCCAATTACAGCGTTACTTCAGCAATGGCTCACAACGAGACAAATGTTTTTGATCGCTATGGTAACATTTTTAGTCGGTACATTAATTGCGGGATTCGCACCTACATTTTCCGTTTTATTAGTCGGTCGTATCGTCCAAGCTGTAGCGACGGGATTAATTACACCGTTATTAATGAATACGATTTTAATCATTTGTCCGCCTGAAAAACGGGGTGCCACAATGGGATTAATCGCACTTGTGATGATGGCAGCTCCAGCAATTGGACCTACATTATCTGGAGTAATCGTTGATTCATTAAATTGGCGCTGGTTATTCTACATTGTTATTCCGATCGTGATCATTTCCATTATGATTGGGATGAAATACATTCAAAATGTTTCAGAGTTAACAAGGCCAAAAGTAGATTATCCATCGATCCTTTTATCGACGTTAGGATTTGGCGGACTTGTGTATAGCTTTAGTGCATCGGGTGATTTAGGATGGTCTGATGCGAAAGTGTATGGCACTTTACTTGTTGGGCTTATCTCATTATGTATTTTTGTCGTTCGACAATTGAAAATTGAGAATCCAATTTTAGAATTACGCGCATTTAAAGTTCCGATGTTTACAATATCAGTTGGATTAATCGTCATTGTGATGATGTCGTTATTTTCAACGATGACTTTATTACCGATGTTCCTGCAAACAGTGTTACTCGTTACAGCCTTTAAATCGGGAATCATCATGCTTCCTGGAAGTGTTATTAGCGCCATAATGGGACCAATCGCAGGTAAACTATTTGATAAATTTAGTCCGAAAGTTATTATCGTTCCTGGTATTGTGTTAGTGGGGATTGCAATGTTCTTATTTAAAGGCATTACTCCTGACACATCAATGGTACAAATTATTGTCATGCATAGCGTATTAATGGTTGGGCTCATGTTTGTCATGACAGCACAAACATACGGTTTAAATCAATTAACACCAGATTTATATCCGCACGGAACCGCACTGTTTAGTACATTGCAACAAGTAGCTGGCGCAATTGGAACAGCTATCTTTATTTCAAAAATGTCTTCAGGAACAACTAGCTATATGGAAAGCTCCGCAAATCCAATGGACCCAGTAGAGAAGTTAAACGGTTTAACATCAGGATTCCAAGGTGCGTTTACACTTGGATTAATCTTTATTGTTGTTGCTTTTATCGTATCGCTATTCTTAAAAGAAGAGAAAAAGGGAGTAGAAGTAAAGGGGGTTTTACAGAACGAAAATTAAGGTTTATATAAAAAGACATCTTTACGATTAAAGATGTCTTTTTATATTTCTTTCGTAATAATAGTTCAAACAGACGAGGGAAATGTGGTGTATGTATTGTCTGTTTTTGAGTATGAAGAACTATTGAGAGTAACGATGTAAAGCTTTACTCATGACTAAAAGGCCGATAATAAGGGATAGTGTTCTTATAATAAGTTCTGCAACTAATAAGTCACCCATCGTTTTAGTGACATCATACATAGTCCCTGTAATGAGAATGGGTGCGATCATAATGATAATTCCAATTCCTATTTGAAGAAGTAAATTCACGTTTTTACTCAAGATAATCACCTCCAAAAAATAGCGCAATACAAAATATGGAATTTTTTCATTGTACATTTATTATACTGTATCGAATTAAGGCTATGGTAATGTTTCTAAAATAAAAAAAAGTTGTCACATGGTCAAAAGATGACTCGTGGGACAACTCCTTTTTAAGTAGTAGTAATATCGATCTTCTGCGTCTGTTATCCAATGTTTGTTAATCTTACATTTTTTCCGTAACATCATACTTTAGCAACTGCCCCTGATCATAAAAACTCTCAAAAATAAGCCCCATTACATAAAAGAACACTAAACCGAAACCAACATGAATAAGTGTAAAGGCAGTGCCGAATGAAGAAAATTCATACACGAGAATTGGCAATTTCGCAGTTGTCCAAACGCCTAAGAAAAATACGATGTACCGAATGCTTGCGCCTTTATTTAATAGGAGTGCTGCAATTGGGAAGGCAACGTAGAGAGGACCAGCTGCAATGCCGCCTAATAATAGAGAGAATAAGATTCCGTATATGCCCGATTTTTCGCCCATATATTTCATGAGCGTTTCTTTCTTCACCCATTGATCAAGTAATCCTACAAATAGTAGGACAGGTGGGAGTAGAAACAACATATCTAAAATGCTATTCCCTGTTAATTGTAATGCGCTCCATCCTAAAGATTGATTTATAAAAGTTAATACAATGAGCCCCAGTAGTAAGATGAAAAAGAAACGATATCTTTTTAGTTCCTTCATACCATCACCACCCAAATAATATAGGAGAATAGAAGTGACATGAGCAATGCAGATGCATTACGTGCGTAAGCAAAGCTTCGTCCGAATATTTTTTGTTCCATCGGTAAGGTTGTAATTCCTACTGACATGAGTGTAGACATAAGTGCCGCAACTTGAGGAAGGCCTGCGCCATGTTGGACTAATGTATTACCAAGAGGAAATACGACGAAGCTTGGAATAAGTGCAACGGAGCCGAGTAGCGCTGAATAAACAATGCCGAGAACTCCAGATTGCTCCCCAATAATAGAAGAGATGAAAGACGGTGTTAATATAGAAAGCGATAAGCCAACGAAAAGCATGATGGAAAGCATCGCAGGTAGAAGATTGCGAAACATTTTCCATGATTTACATAGAGCATCTTTCGTTTTCGTGCGGTCCTTCATAAAAGAAATCCCCGTAAGAATAATGGCTAAAGTGTAAAGAATCACGCCATTAATCATGGTCGGAATCCTTTAAGTCCTTATATTTGTCTATGAAAAAGGATAAGTTCTTCATTTTTTCTTCAATATCCATTTGGAAATCTGCCAGTTGTTCCTTTCCAGCAGGTGTAATTTTGTACATCTTTCTTGGTTTGTCTTGATGATCTGTACTTACATAAGATTCAATTGCACCTTCGTTTTCTAATTTCTTTAGCGTACGATATAAAATGGCGCTATCGATTGGATTAACTGGAAGTTCTTCCTCGCACTTTTGCAATAATTGCCCGCCATAGTTATCACCTTCTGCCAAAAATAACAAAAGGAATGCACCTGTATGTCTTCCTGTGTGTTTCATGGATATACCTCCTTGAATGAATTAGGATATATACTGTTAATGACAGTATACTGTTGTTAACAGTATATGGTGCATGAAGTGCTATGTCAATTTTAAAATGTGCGAATTTCGAGGATACTATTTTCTAACTAT
>NZ_JAKUFT010000145.1:0-4494 GCF_022663605.1 Bacillus cereus group sp. BfR-BA-01379 | reverse complement strand
CCTTTTTTTATTCCTTGTTCCATTCCTCTTTTTATTCCTTCTGTCTCTGCGTGGGCGAATTTTGCGGCTTCATCCATTAAAACTTTCTCCCTCGCGTCATAGGCTTGTCGGAAAGAGGAATCTTGACTCATACGTTCCCACTTGTTTATTGCTTTTTGTAAAATAGGATCTCGGTTCATAGCAATATCCTCCAATGTTTTAGTTAAGTGTTCATCCTCATTTGCTGAAAGCAATAAAAGCCAACGAACAAATGGATCTTTCCACGGATTTACTTTTTCTTCATGCCATTGTTTTGTTAACTTTGGAATTTCTACAATGTGAATTTCTATGTCATCACTCAAGAGTTTCTGTTGTTGTGAATTCCATAATGTGCCCGTTGTATGAAATTCTTTGTGGTCTGAGAACATTATAAAGTTTAATAAATTAATGGTGATGGTTTTATGAAGCGAACTGTAAGGCATACCTTTTTGTAATTGAGATGTGTATAATTTTCCCCAATAATATAAACTACGTTTCATCATATCGTGATTATTATTGAGCTGTATTTCTACATTTACTTTTGTTCCTGTGTTTAATGTCGCTGAAATATCTAAAATAGATAACTTATCCTCTTCATATTCCCGATGTAAATGTGGATCTTCTAGTTGTAGAGAAGCGATGGGTGAATCTAAAGACTTTTGTAACATAGCGTTTAAAAATGCAATTAGAATATCTTCACTACCATTCGTACCAAACAATTGTTTAAATGCAAAATCAATGCGTAAATTAACTAACTGTTGGTTGAACAAAGTTTGTCCTCTCCCTTGCATCAGGTTGCTTCTTTCCTTCATTGTATCTAAAAAGAACTAGGGCATGCAAACAGGAAACTTTGCTATTTTTTTAGCAATATTATTAGAATGTTACAGACAAATATGTCTATGTTATACTCTAGTGAAATTGAAAAATTTATATAGAGGTGAAGATGATACAGATGCAAAAGGATATTTTAAAACTATTAGATAAAAAGCAAAGTAACTATGAATTTCCTACCTTTGATAATGAATATATGGATATTTCACAAGTGAAATTCTCTCTTTTCTTTAAGGATAATAAGGATTGGTTGATGGTGTTTCAAATTGTTGGTGTAGGATCATTAGGTGTATGTAATGATATTCAAGTATATGGTGATAGAGTGAATCATTCAATTGGTGATGATGGTATTTTGCAGTTAAATGATGGAGAGTATGAGTTATTTGATAATGAAGGTGAATTTATACCTGATATTCATAAGGGTAGTGTAAAAATTCGCGATCATCATTTTGAATATGAATTTACAGAAGAAGAGTACGTACATAACGGAATAAAAGTACAAACGACAGAGTCTTATCCGAGAGATTTCATGCGTATGCTTGCTACTCATGATGAAGCTCGAAAATTAGTATGGTGGGGAAAAGAAGAAATGTTAGAAGAGTTCGGTTTAGAAGGTGATTGGGAAGTAGCGTATGAAACGGAAGAGTGGCAACATGTTGAAGACGAGAAAGTAAGTGAAAATGAATTTTTTCAATCAGTAGCCGCTGCAATAGAGAAGAAAGATCCAAGTGTTATTGTGAATAAAGATTCTAATACGCACTGGAAAAATTGGGTGGAGTTTGATTACGAAAATTTATATTAAAAATGTAAGAGTAAATCAAAATGCCTTGCTAATAAAAAAGCCGAGCCAAAGTGTTGAAACTTTAGCTCGGCTTTTTGCATTACACAACCGCAGGATTATAAATCATCGTAAAGTGTCCTTGTAATAATTCAATTTGACAAGGTGTATGAAGCGAGCTTTCTCCATCTGTATCTACTTCTTTTTCTTCTTCGGTTTCAATATGAATGGATTTCGCTTTTACGTGGAAGATGTCATTTTCATTTGAGTCTTCAAATAGTTTCTTTCCGATATAATCTTTAAACGCTTGAATGCCTGTTGATTTTACAACGAAAATATCAAGTGTTCCGTCATCGCACTTTACGTTCGGAATAAAGGACGGGATACCGCCAAGATATTCACCGTTTCCAACCATAACAAGGACAGCTTCGTCTTCATATACTTGTCCATCGTACGTAATTTTTACTGGGAATGTTTCAGCATTTTTGACAGTTCGAATGGTACTTAAATAGTAACCAATTTTCCCAAGCTTTGCTTTCTCTTCCGCATCGATATTGTTTGATACTTCAGAGACGAGTCCAATGCCCCAGAAGTTTAAGAAGTGTAGGTCATTTGCTTTTGCGACGTCAACTGGTTTTACATGTCCTTGTGTAATAAGTTTTGCAGCTTCTGCGATGTTTTGCGGAACGCCGAGTGTACGAGAGAAGTCGTTGCAAGTTCCGCCTGGAATGATTGCAAGTGTAGGTCTAGTTTCAAGAGGTGCTAAGCCATTTGTGCATTCAAATACAGTGCCGTCACCACCAAAGACGATAATTAAATCTACTTTACTAGCAAACTCTTGGCAATATTTTGTTGCATCACCTTGCTTTTTCGTATGAAGGATATGTAAGTCAGGAAAAGCTGCCGCAAGAGGTGGTACGATTTTCGTTAAGTTCGTATGTAAATCACCTTGTCCTGCTTTCGGATTTACGATGAGGAGTACTTTTTCAAATTTTGTCTTTGTCATTATTATTCTCTCCCTTTGTCTTTTACGAATCGTGATAGAAAATAAACTTCCACCAGTAATTGATGGAAGTTTATTCTATTATATTATTCCGTTACAACTGAAGCGATAAATGGTAAGTTACGATATTTTTCTGCGCAGTCGATACCGTAGCCAACGATAAATTCGTCTGGAATTTGGAAGCCAACATATTCAGCTTTTAAGTCCACTTTACGTCGCTCAGGTTTATCAAGTAACGTACAGAATTTCAATGCTTTCGGTTTATGCATAAAGAAGTGATCTTTTAGGAAGTGAAGTGTTAAACCAGAATCGATAATGTCTTCTACGACAATTACGTTTTTGCCAGTAATGTTTACATCGATATCTTTTAATAGTTTTACTTTTCCAGTTGTTTCTGTTTGATTTCCGTAGCTAGATGCAGAAATAAAGTCGATTGTTACATCGTTTTTAATGTGACGAATTAAATCAGCAGCGAATACGAAAGATCCTTTTAATACAGCGATTACTACGATTTCTTCTCCTTCAAAGTCACGTTCGATTTGAAGTGCTAGTTCTTTTACTTTTTCTTGTAATTGTTCTTCAGAAATTAAAGTGTCTTTTATTTCAATATTCATTGGAGTCCTCCTACAGTGTAAAACTTGTGAACATTTCGACTGTAAAGGAAAGAAAGGGAAAAGTCAAAGAAGATATAAGTTTTTTACAGAAATCCCCACAAAATAGTCAGATGATATGATATACTGATTATATTAAGAAAACGCTTCCATAAAGGGTGATTATGATGAGAAAGAAAGAGTATACAAGTGCAACATTTATAAAAGCATTGCTTTTAACAATTGTTCTTGGCAGTTTGGCTTACATAATTGATGTACCAGCGATTCGGATTTCACTAATTGGAATGACTTTAGTATTAGGCGCAATTTCCCACGGTATGATGTCACAGCTGCAAGAAGCTGGAGTGGATCATATGAAAGATCACATAGATGAGAAATGAGAAACCTTCACGTATAGAGAGTGAAGGTTTTTTGTTTCTTACAAAAATGTAAGGTAGTTGTAAGGCAAATCGATAGTTGCCTAGTAGTGTTTTGGATAAACTATAGGTGTAAGGTAAAAGGCAAGCATATTTTAGGTAAATTAAGTTTTAGGCACTCTATATGTGAAAAAGGAGTAGGAGGGCATGGAGAAACGTTGGACGACCTTTTCTTTTTTAGCAACTAGCAACACCGTAATGCTAGCTGGCGAAATGGATTTTTTGCACTTGTTTGATCGAGAAGACGATCATTCTTCTTCTACATTTACAATGAAATGGAATAAATGGAGCGAAAGTTGTAGGTTTGAAGAAGAGGCCCCTAACGAAGAGCAAAAGATTATTTTGACAAACCCTATTAAAGCGTGGGTTGTTCAACGTCGTAAGTGTAACGTCAAAAATCACTTAAAGAAAACTGAGCCGAGACAATTAGTTATCGCTCCGGCCTATTCTACTTCTAAATCACGCGAAAGTAACATGTAAATATTGAGACACACACCCGAAAAAACATCGTATATATTGCGATGTTTTTTTATTTTTCTACAACGAAATCTTTAAATGAAATATATTTCATCTGCATCTTATATTTATATCTCTTGTTTATTCTAGTGATACATCCGATGCGAAGTGATGTAAAACGTATAAAAGGAGAGATATAAAATGAAAAAGAAACTATTACCAATCTGTGCAATGGCACTGTTAACAGTAGGATATTCTTCAGTAGCAAGCGCGGATACTGGAACAGTAACAAAGGAAGAAGCGGCGCAACTGCAGCAAGATAAAGCGAAAAAAGAAGCAGCGATTAAAGAACAGCAAAAAAGTGAAGAAGAGAAAAAGAGA
>NZ_JAKUFT010000144.1:0-4646 GCF_022663605.1 Bacillus cereus group sp. BfR-BA-01379 | reverse complement strand
ACAATTTCGGTAAAAGATACTGGTATTGGTATCGCTACAGAACAGCATCAACTTATTTTCGAAGCCTTTCAACAGGCAGATGGCGCAACGATTCGAAAATATGGTGGTACAGGCTTAGGATTATCTATTTGTAAAGAGTTTGCTAGATTGTTAGGTGGTTGGATTACGTTAGAGAGTCATGTAGGAGAAGGTAGTACTTTTACCGTATATATTCCTAACCTTCCAAATGGGTTAACTGATACACAAGTATCCAATTTAGAAGTTGCAGCAACGATAGAAGATGTTGTTCCTGCTGAAGTTGCTGAGGAAACTATCGTGACGCCAGAAACAAATAACGTCTTCCAAGAGAAAACTATTTTAATTGTCGATGATGATCACCGAAATATATTTGCATTACAAAATGCATTAAAAAAACAACATGCTAACATTATTACTGCACAAAACGGCATAGAGTGTTTGGACATACTAAAAAACAATACAAATATTGACCTTATTTTAATGGATATTATGATGCCGAATATGGACGGTTATGAAACGATGGAACATATCCGAATGAACTTAGGGTTACACGAAATACCTATTATCGCATTAACTGCGAAAGCAATGCCAAATGATAAAGAAAAATGTTTATCTGCTGGCGCTTCAGATTATATAAGTAAACCATTAAATTTACATCAACTCTATTCGGTAATGAGTGTATGGTTAATAAAATAAGTGAGGTTTAGTTTAAGTGGAAAATAAGTATTATAATTTTGATCCATCTGTAGATATGGATAAGCGTACGAACTTAGAAATTGAATTACTATTGGAAGCAGTATTTAAACTATCTGGCTTCGATTTCCGCCAATATGCTCGCACATCTATTTATAGAAGAATTTGTAATCGAATGCAGCTCTCTAATATCCCAACCATTTCAAGGTTAATTGAAAAAGTAATTCATGAGGAAGGGTTTTTAGAACAGTTATTAAATGATTTCTCCATTAATGTAACTGAAATGTTCCGTAACCCTAACTTTTTTAAAGCGCTCAGAGAGCATGTGATTCCTGAATTAAGAAAGCAGCCCGAAATTAGAATTTGGCACGCTGGATGCGCAACTGGTGAAGAAGTATTATCCATGTCCATCTTACTTCATGAAGAGGGATTAAGTGAAAAAGCTGTTATTTACGCAACAGACATGAATACAAATGTGTTAGAAAAAGCAAAACAGGGTATCCTTCCGTTAAATAAAATGCAAACTTATACGAAAAATTATTTACAAGCTGGCGGTACACAAGCATTTTCTAACTATTATTCAACAGATAATCGTTTCGCTTATTTTAATCCTTCTCTTTTACAAAACATTATTTTTGCGCAGCATAATTTAGTAACTGATCAATCTTTTAATGAATTTCATATTATACTTTGCCGTAACGTTTTAATTTACTTTACAAGTAAACTTCAAAACCAAGTACAGCAACTATTTTATGAAAGTTTAGGTCACAACGGATTCCTATGTTTAGGAAATAAAGAAACTCTCCGTTTTTCACATATAATGCCGCATTATATTCAATTTA
The DNA here is from genome assembly GCF_022663605.1 of Bacillus cereus group sp. BfR-BA-01379. Taxonomy (NCBI): domain Bacteria; kingdom Bacillati; phylum Bacillota; class Bacilli; order Caryophanales; family Bacillaceae; genus Bacillus; species Bacillus cereus group sp. BfR-BA-01379. The sequence continues at coordinate 3,093 of NZ_JAKUFT010000144.1, read as the reverse complement.
ATCCGAACGAACAAATCTATCAAAAAATACAATAAAAAGCGTATGAAATCCTCTTTTTGGATTTCATACGCTTTTTATTTCGCATTCGTTTGTATCATAATGAGGCACATATCATCTGATTGTGCTTTCTTCTGTTCTTCCTTGTAAAACCCTTCTATCTCTTCTTCTAAATCTCCCCATTTTCTTTCTGTAAAAGCACGTAATTTCTCTTCAGACTCAAATTCATCATGTGCAATTGCTTCAAGAACACCATCTGTAAACAATACAATTTGAGCGTTCTTCTCAAAAGATATAACTGTCTTTTCAACTTTTATTTCATCAAAAAATCCTACCGCACAACTCCCACGATTTAGTTCCACTACATTCTCTTCATCAACTAAAACATATCCAGCAGGATGTCCTGCATTTACATATTCAATGGTTCTTTTTTCTGTATCAACTACTAAGTATATCGCTGTAAAATAATATGGAATATTGTCATTCTCATTATGTAAAAGAGTCATATATTTATTTAGGTCTTTAATGACAAGTTCCGGATCGATTAAACATTTAATCGTTTCACGTAATACAGACGAAATAAACATACAAACTAATGAAGCAGATATACCATGTCCCATCACATCTAATAATATAATACCGTAGCGGTTTTCATCGATTTTATACCAATAATACATATCTCCAGCTAGTTTGAATGAAGGTAAGTAACTTGCTTCAATTTTTATATGATCTTCTCGTAATGGGCTACTTAATAAGTTTCTTTGTACTTGTGTAGCTAAATCTAGTTCATTCCGAAGGTTTTCTTCTTGTTCTTTATGCCAATTTAATTCCGATTTCAAGCGTAATGCTACACGCATACGCGCTAACAATTCAACTTTATTTATTGGTTTCGTAATATAATCCATTGCGCCTATATCAAGCGCTTCAGCTAATTTATTCGCATCTTCTAAAGCTGTTACAAAAATAATAGGAATATCTTTAAACTTCTCCTCGTTTTGTAATCGCCTACAAACTTCAAGTCCATCAATTTCAGGCATCATGATATCTAATAGTATTAAATCAATTTCATTATGCCTGGAAGAATCTTTTCCAAAATGGATGTATTCGAAAAGCTCTTGTGCAGAATTAAGCGATACAAGATCCTGATATCCGGCTTGTTTCAAAATTTTTTCAATTACAAAGATGTTCACCGGATTATCATCGACAATTAAAATGGACACAAGTTATTTCCCCTTTTCTTATTTAAAATATAAATCGATTATCATTTTTCTATTTTTCTAGTATTGCACACTCAGTTATAAAATGAAAATTTCCTACTCAAACATATTTATACAGCAAAAGAACAAACCCCCTAGAAATGAGAGTTTGTTCTTTCACTCTATAAATTTTCACTATTAATTTAACACCATTGCTTTGTCACTTAAAAGACGATCTAATTCTTCCATATGATTTGTTTCATCTGCGATCATATCTTCTAACTTTACAACTAACTCTGTCATATTTAATTTCGCTGCCTGTTCTTTTCTCGTTTCATAGCGCTTAATTGTTTCATATTCTGATTGTCTAGCGTATTCTAACATTTCTCTAACATCTTCTACTTGTTTCACTGGTAAAGGGATTGTAGTAGGTGTACCACCTAACGTCTTAATTTTCTCCGCTAAATATAGGGCATGTCCTTGTTCATCACTAATTTCAGATTCAAAGAAAGGTTTTAACACTTGTCTATATATACCAGAAACTGTAGCTGCATTATGGTTATACATAATAATTGCCGAGTATTCTCCTGCTAAATCTTCATTCAATCCTTCGATTAGTTCTTTCACATCGTGTGACATTTTTATATCTCCTCCTATACTTAATAACTACCCCGTTTCTCATGTTTTAAACATAATTCTTTTAAATTTTTATGTATCTAAAAATGCCGCTTGCTTCAATTTACTTATTGCTTGTCTTTTAATACGAGAAACGTGCATTTGTGAAATACCTAACCGTTCCCCTGTATCCTTTTGATTTAAATTTTCTCCAAATATATAATGAATGACACTCTTTTCGGTATCATTTAATACGTTAAAAATATCCTTTAAAACGAGACGTCTTTCTGTCTCTTCATATCCTTGCTCTACTTCACCTACAGATTCAATTCTCGCTACCGAACTTCCATCAGATGAATTTTCAACTACATCATCTAAGGAAGATACTCGATAATTATTTTTCGCATCCATAATTTCTAGCACTTCCTCTTCGGATAGTCCTAAATGATCTGCAATCTCTATAATCTTCGGTGAACGTTGCAAATGATCTGTTAGCTCCTCTATCGCAAGTTTAATCTTCCCGCCTAAATCTTTAATTCGCCTTGGAACATGAATACCCCAAGTTTTATCACGTAAATACTTCTTTATTTCGCCTACTATCGTAGGTATTGCAAACGGCTCAAAAGCATTTCCTATCGAATAATCATACCTTCTTATTGCGCCTAAGAGCCCTAACATCCCTACTTGTATAATATCCTCATGCATCGGTCCACCTTTTGAATAGCGATATGCAATGGAATGTACGAGATTTTTATAGTGATTAACTAATCTTTCCTGTGCTTCATCACATTGGTTTTGTTGGAACTCTGCAATTAGTTTAATAACGTCTTCTTTAGCAAGATTTGTAGGTTGAGATTGGATTTCCATCATTCTCCACCTGCTCTCTTTGTATATATTTTGTCATTAAAACTGTCATGCCCTCATCATGCATAATTTGTATATCATCCATTAACGTATTGATTAAATATAAACCTAAACCATTTTCCGGCAAATGTTCTACTGGTTTATTAATATCATACGGACCAACTTTCCTTTTTAAAGTGCTGAAATCAAAGCTAACCCCATTATCCGCAACCATAATTTCTAATCGATCTTCATATAAACCAAAGACAATTGTAATTTCTCCAACGTCTTCTTTATATGCATGTTGCACAATGTTTGTACAAGCTTCACTAATAGCAATTTTCATATCTTCTATATCGTCATAAGCAAAGCCCATTCGATTCGCAACACCAGCCATTGTTAAACGAATAATAGCTACATATTCTGCTTTTGCAGGAATTTT
>NZ_JAKUFT010000143.1:0-4760 GCF_022663605.1 Bacillus cereus group sp. BfR-BA-01379 | reverse complement strand
GGTCAACAACATCAACAATATCAGCAATATCAACAACAGCAACAATCTTCTCCTTGGACAGGTGGAATTGGAGCAGGAGGAGCAGGGGCAGCAGCAGGAGCGGCTAGTATTGGTGGAGCAGCAGGACACGCGGGACACGTGGGTCATTAATGAACTAAATGAAAAAAGACATAATAAAAAAACTGCTAGGATTTCCTAGCAGTTTTTTTTAGCTTCTTGGCGCTGACGTTCGATTTCAGCACGAAGTTGTGGTTCTGGTGCTTGCCAGCCTTCTGGTTTTAGAATTTTGCCGTCGCCTTCACGGAATCGAGGTTTTCCATCAGGGAATAGTTTTGCCATGTTTGCGTTATTTACAATTTCGAATCCTTTATCAGGACGTACGCCCATTTCGGCAAACGTTCCGAATGCGAAGTAAATAAGGTCAATCAGTGCATCATATTGATCTTCAACAGTCGTTGCTTCTAGAAATTCTTCTAGCTCTTCTTGCATAAAACTTGCACGGATTTTTGCACGCTCTTCTGTTAGTTTTGTTGGAGTATTTGTCACAGGGTGTCCGAACTCTTCATGCATTTTTGCAACAAGTTCGTATCCTTTATCTAAACCTTTTTCGTTTGTCATGTTGTTTCATCCTTTCTCGCTTTGTGCCGAATCCCATTGTAACATAAGGTGATTATGAAATGAAAAGGGACTGTCCAAAAGTTTCATCTTTTAGTTTAGATAGGGAAAGACCATATCGACTAAACGACAAAACATAACCCATTAATAAAAGAAAGCCATCCCGGAATATTTTTGGGACGGCCCTGCTCGTTATTTTTCTTCTTTTATTAAAATAGATAAAATAAGGTCGATGCCAAACATACCAACGAGCAACATTGGTATAACGACAAGTAAATAACGTGTGAAGGAAACATTTTTTAAGTATGTATGAGCAAATAAAAAGACGCCGAGAAATAAAATACCATTTAAAATAGGCTTTACTAATTTTTTAGACATAAGCTCCCCCATAAATATCTTCTCTCTCTATCTAAAATAAAAACTCCTCTTTCCGTTGTATCATGCCGGAGAGAGGAGTTCAATCATTTCTCATTCGATTACACCAGAATTTGTAATATTTACGGTGTATTTTATAGTGACGGGGACATCTTTGTACATCTGTCTCCATTTTTCTAATTTGAATGGACGATAATGCTGCTTATATTTAGCCCCTAGTCCGAGAGGATCGACGCCTAAAGATTTAAACTGCTTAACTAATTTAGCAGCTTGTATATCTAATTGTTTTTGTACATCTTTTTCAATATTTTTTGAGTTCTTGTTATTTTCTAAGTTAATTTGTTTCGATAGTTCTTGAATGCGCGCCTCAAGATGAACGTGAATGAAGAAAGAAGGCTTTCCGTTTTTAATCTTAATATCGTAAGTTGGAACAGAACGAATATTATTAATCATTACGTACGCAGAATCGGTTTTAAATTCATGTGAATCTAATTTATGCTTTTCTAATAGTCCTTTAAATATGAACATATCCTTTTCCGCAATTTTACCAATATATTTATCCTTTTTAAAAAGACCAATTCCATTGATTTTTATTTTATCACCATGTTTTTTTAAAATTGGAATATAGTAGTCTTGCCCTTCTTGATAATAACGGAATGCTCCTACATGCAGATTATCCGTTGGTAAAGGACCAGTTTCCATGTTATGCTCTAACAATTTTTTTATATAAATTGCAACATTGTATGAAGTCGAATATTTCCCTTTCAAAAGTTCAGTACCATTACCTTCAAGTAAAGCAACATATAAAGCGTTCCCTATATTCACATCTCGAAGTAATGTATCGAATGAAGTAGACATTCCTTTTTTTGCAAGTGGTATAGTATATAGAGCAACACGCATTTGTCCACTAGCAAATGGTTGAGAAGATTCTAAAGATGTGTCTGCTTTTACTTGTTTTACCGCATTTGCGCTGCCTTCAAAAACTTGAACTTTATTTCCTTTTTTCTGAATGGGACAAACGAATGTTACTTTTACTTTATGATCCTTTGCTGTATCAAAAACGGTTCCTTGAATAAGTTGTACATCATCGATAATATTTTTTTGTAAACATCCAGTTAAACTGAAAAGTGCTATACAAGAAATAAGTATTAATTTGCTTTTGATTTTTTCCATTTTCTTTTCACCCACACAATAATAAATAGGATTGGGATGTATACATAAATGAGCCAAAAACTAACTTTTGATGCATTACTAATAAAGTTATTAATATCGTGTCTGTTCGTTAAAAGTTGTGAAACAATGAGAGTGATAATGATAAAAGCGATTAAAACACCTCTTTGTTTTACACGGAATATTTCGTGAGTTGCTCTTATTGACGCCCATAAAGGGAGGATAAAACTTGAAATAATAACGAGTGCATAGCCTGATATTGCGATATATTCTAGTCTTTCTATGAAGGGTAATTGAATGACTTGAGTCATGGAAAGTTGCGACCATATCGTTTTTAACAATTGTTTCTCACTAAAAAATGCAAAGGCTAAAAGGGTACTAAATAAATATAGAAGATTTGAAAATAGTGCCCCGAGTTGAGCATACTTATGAGATTGCATAGGCTTTTTCACGAATGGATACACCATGAGGTAAATCTCAAATCCTGTCATACTGTAGATTGACAGTTGAGCGGATTTTAAAATGTCTGAAAGAGAATGTGTGAATATAGGTAGTAAATTCTCCCAATGTGAATATTTCAAAACGAATAAGCTTAGAAATAAATATCCTAGTGTACCACCAACAGAGATGACGCAAATACCAGTAATGACACGGAAGCCAGAAGAAATAATGTAATAACTAACTAAGCATAAAAAGAGTGTTAACATAAAGGTGGAAGCAGTTGGGAACATCCATACTTGAATAATTTCAACATACGTTCGAATGACGGAAATACTGACGATTAAAAAATATGCTGCAAAGATGATATTAAAGAGGTTCCCTATCCACTTTCCAAATGTTTGTCGTTGTAAATCAATTAAATTCCCGTTTGTTTCTTTTAATAAAAAATACATCATCCATATAAGAATGTGGATACATATTCCTGTGATTAGAACCCCTATCCAGCCGTCGTATCCAGCAGCTTTCGCAATAATTCGAGCGAAGCCGAGAACGCCAGCTCCAAACTGTGCACCGTGAATTAAGAAGAAAACAAAGACAGGAGATATTTGATATTTTTCTTGAACTTTACTCATCAATGCACCTCATTCCTTAATCATCAAAATCCGATCTATGTTTTGTTGAAATCCCTTTTGCTGCTTTCTTTACATGTTGTGGTCTTGCTTGTACATCCCTTGTATCAATCATTGTTAAGGGAAAACGAATCCAAGAATCTTTAACAGATTGTTGTCTTGTCGGGTAAAACAAAGCGTACGGCTTACGCAAGGAAGTAAGTCTAAAAAGATGAGTAAATAAAAAGATAAATCCAAGAGAGATACCGAAGAGCCCCCCTATTTCTGCGAATGCTAGAAACGGGAAACGTAGTAATCGAACAGCATTACCCATTTTATAAATAGGTGTAATAAAGGAAGCGAGTGCTGATAAGGCAACGATAATTAATAAAATGTTACTCGTTAAACCAGCTTGTACAGATGCTTGTCCGATTACGATACCGCCTACAATACCGAGCGTTTGACCAACTTTCATCGGTAACCTTGCGCCAGCCTCTCTCAATAAGTCGATTGCAAGTTCTAAAAATAGTGCTTCAATTAAAGGTGGGAACGGTACTTGAGCTCTTGATAAAATCAAAGTTTCAAGTAAATCGCTCGGAATAAGTTCATAATGATAATTTAAAACTGCAACGTATAACGGTGTAGCACAGATTGAAAATAGAACGGCGATTAATCTTAAAATCCTTGAAAATGTAGCATATAGCCAAGAGACGTTATAGTCTTCTGGCGAAATGAAAAAATCGAAATAGGATACAGGCGTTAGTAGAACGCTTGGAGAACCATCCACAAAAATAGCAATTTTTCCATCAATAAGTGCTTTTGTAACTCTATCAGTACGCTCTGTATTGATATAGAGGGGGAAAATTGACTTTTCTCCCATTAGTTCTTGTATATAAGCACTATCATTAATTTGATCATATTCAAGAGCGCGTAATGACTCCTCGAGAAAATCTACATTATCTTTTTCAGCGAGGTTGTCTAAATACATCATGACAACTTTTGTTTTTGAAAACTCACCGACAATCATTTCTTTTGTTTGTAAATCTAAAACAGGAAGCCGTTTTCGAACTAAATTAATATTTGTATCAATATCTTCTACGAAACCTTCTTGAGGACCGATAACAGTCGATTCGTTTAAAGGAGGAGTTGGTGCACGATAATTATCAATCGCGATGTTTGCAAGCATACATTTTTGATCTTGCTGGTTCAATTGAATAATCGCATGTCCCTTTAACACCATATCCTCAATTTTTTGTAAATCGTTCGTAATTGTAATGCCGCTCATCGGAATATGTTCTTTCAGCTCTTCTAGTGAAGCACTAGGTCGTTCTAAAAGAGTAGGCATTAAATATTTTTGCAATTTCTCTCCATCAAGCGAAGGTCGATAGTAAGAAATCCAATAAGGCATCGTTTCATCATCAGATGTATGGTAATTAACAAAATCACTAGACTTTTTGAGCTTTTCTATTAAATCTTGTAGAGAATGAATACGGTCTTTTCCTGGTTTCGTAAAATCATAAATACTATTATTTCCAGCGTTTTGCTGCTGAT
>NZ_JAKUFT010000142.1:0-4765 GCF_022663605.1 Bacillus cereus group sp. BfR-BA-01379 | reverse complement strand
AGAAAACGTGGATCAAACATTGAATGAACTTAACCAAGTTAAGGAAAATGTTGATACGAAGGTTAATGAACTACATGAGCGTAAACAAATTGCTGATGAAAAAATCAATGAGATTAAACAACGTAAAGAAGAGTTAGATGCAAAACTTCAGCAAGACAAGCAAATCGCCGAAGATAAAATCGCTGAAATGAAAGAGCATAAAAAACAAGTAGAAGACAAAGTTGCTGAAGTTAAAGAGCATAAGCAAAATATCGATAACAAAGTGAATGAGATTAAAGAGCATAAACAAACTGTCGATGAAAAAGTGAATGAAATTAAGCAACATAAAGAGAACATCGATCAAAAGGTTAATGAACTTAAGGAAGTTAAAAAACAGGTAGATGAAAAATTAGCTGAGTTAAAGAAAGCAAAACAAACTGCTGAGGACAAACTTGCTGAGCTAAAAGAAAATAAGCCGAATACTGGTAACACGTTAGAGGAACTTAAGAAAATTAAAGGCAATTTAGATAGTCTTTCCACTAACTTAGAACTAGCTAAACAAGATGTAAAAAACAAACTTGCTGAATTACAAAAAGCTAGAGAAGAATTACTAAATAAAATTAACGAGATAAAACAAGCGAAACAAACTGTTTCAGATGATTTAACAAAGAAAAAACAAGACTTAGATATTAAAATCAACGACTTTAAACATACTGAGAAAAAAATTGAAGACAAATTAGCTGAGGTACATACAACGAAGCAAAATGTAGATAACAAAATTAATGAAGTATCTCAATCAAAACAAACTGAAACAAAGACTGGTACTACAAACACAAACAATAATGCTAAAGAACTTCCTAACGCTGGTAGTGAGCAATCAAATAATATGGCTTTAGGTATGTTATCTGTATTAGGCGGCGTTTTATTACTTACGCGTAATAAAATTAAAGCGTTATTCTCAAAATAAAGTGAAACTTTAATCAGTGGGGTTTTCTTCATCCCCCACTGATTATTAGTTGAACCAATCGGACTTTTATGGGCAGTTGATCCCCACCTAACTTCTTTGCTTTCGCTGCATTTTGAGGTGGGGGTCTTACTGCCCATTAAAGTGGGATAAAGCACTTATACAAAAGACAACCGCACACTTGTGCGATTGTCTTTTTTCTTTATATTAACTTCCCATCTCGAAGCGTCAATATACGATCACATACATCAAGCATTCTTTCATCATGTGTAATCATAATTGCTGCTTTTTGGCTCTCTTTCACTTCACGTTTCATCATTTCTACAACTTCACGTGCACGTTTCGAGTCTAAGCTAGCCGTTGGTTCATCCGCTAATATTAAATCCGGATTGTTCATAAACGCGCGAGCGATTGCTACCCTTTGTTTTTCTCCGCCGGACAGTTGATTTGGATAATGATTTTTTCTTTCTCCTAATCCAAATGCCGCTAATAAATGATCCGCACGCTTTTCTGATTCTTGTTTATTGTCTTTTTTAAGCTTTGCAATGTAAAGTAATTGTTCTTTTACATTTAAATATGGAACAAGATTTGCGAATTGGAAAATGAAGCCGATTTTTTTCAAACGAATGTCTGTCATTTCCTTTTCCGATAACTTCGTAATATTTTTCTCACGAATGTAAATATCCCCTTTTGAAGGTGATAATAATGCACCCGCGATTGATAATAACGTACTTTTTCCTGATCCAGAAGGACCGACGATTCCGATAAACTCTCCAGCTTTCACATCAAGCGACATCGGATGAAGGGCTGTTACTTCCGTATTCCCTTCTCCGTACACTTTACTTACTTTGTCTAATTTCAATAATGAAGTCATTACATCCCGCCTCCAATTGCTTCTAATGCATCAACTTTTAATACTTGGTATAACGAAATCAGTGTTCCTAAAATACTAATGACGATAAAGATTGCTGCATATTGTGCAATCATCGGTGTTGTTAATAAGAACGGCATACCCGCTGGTAAAATTTGTTCTAATCCTTGTACAAGGACAATACTGATCACCATCGCAACGACTGATAAGAATAACGCCTGCACGACTAAGCTATTTGCTAAATAAGAGTTCTTTGTACCGATTGCTTTTAATACACCTAATTGCTGTGTTTTTTGCAGTGTAATAACGTAGAAGAATACACCGATTAGTAACGCAGCGATAACAAGTAAGAATGCAATGATCATCGTTAATGTTCCTTGCTCTTCTTTAAATCCTGGAATACTTTGCAGTACTTCTTTTTTGTCGATAACATGTGCATTTTTAATTTCTTTATCTGTATTCAGTGCAATTGCACTATAATCTTTTTGGTTTGGTTGTGAAATAGAGCCCCATACGTCTTCATTTACATACACAACTGGTGTATGGCTAAACATTTGGTCTTTCGTAAATCCAACAATTGTAAATTCTTTCTTTGAAACAGGATCAATAATTGTATCTCCAATATCGATTCCTTTTTCTTTAATTGATTCATCAGCAACCATTTCGTTGTTTGCTGTACCTAATTTCTCACCTTTTACAATGTTCGGTTCTAAAAATGAATCACGTTCACTTGAGAAAATAGCAACATCCACTTTTTTCGAACTATCTTTCTTTTCATACGTTGAAACTTTCACGCGAAACGGAACGGCCTCTTTCTCGCCTACTTGATTGACTACGTTATCTACATCGTCTTTCTTAATTTGTGAACGAAGTAATTTATTTTCCGCATCATCCGCTAAAACGAACTTATTTGCCTCCATATTTTGAATCGATGAAGCATTATCATATGATAGTCCATTTGCTAATCCTGAAATAACAAGGACTAAAAATGATAATAACACCATAATCAATCCGATTAATCCGTATCTTAATTTTGATTGTTTTAATTCACGCAGAGCTAAAAACATTTCGCTCGCTCCTTCCTCTTTCTTTCTATGCACTTATCATAAAAAAGAAATATGAACGGAATATGAACAGAAGATTACAGAGGGGAAGATTTAATTTTCAGAAAGTATTGAAAATAATTAGAATCCTTGATACAATTCAGTCAAATAATCTTGACCGAGTAATTTCATTTAAGGAGTTGATCATGTTGAAGCCCATGTTAACACTCACTACTTATAGCCAACTAAAAGCAATAAGCGATCCACTACGTGTCGAAATGATGATGCGTCTATGCGAACGTCCTTATACAGGACAACTACTATCTGAGAAATTCGGCATTCCAAGGGCTAAAATTCATTATCATTTAAAAGAATTAGAAAAGAATGGTTTTATAGAAATTGTTTATACAGAAGAAAAGAATGGTATCATTCAAAAGTTTTATCAATCTGTCGCTAGAGGCTTCACCCCTGCCGCAGATCTATTACCTCATTTAGGAATGTTAAGCGAATCTGGTCGCCAAATCTTTTTACAAATGACGGAAATGACGAAAAGCCATATTCTTGCTGCACCGGAAGAAGCTTTTATGTTACGAAAAGTAAGTGAAGACCCAGCTGAATGGAATTACGTTTCATCTTGCTGGGAGTTTGATGCTACGCCAGAACAATTTCAAGTGTGGGTGAAAAAGTTTTATAAAGTGATGTCTGAATTAAACGAGATCACAAAAGATGCAGATAAAGATCCAAATAGTAAATCTTATTACATTTCTACTACTGCACTACAAATCGACGAGCGAGCGATGCAGCGCTTTGTGAAAAAAGAAGAAAAATCGTAATACGATTTTTTTTACACTAACGGTCAAATTTATTTTACCGAATAAATTTATTATAAAGGAGTAGATTAAATGGACTTATTAAAAAATCGGAATTTCCTCTTACTATTTTTAGGGAGAATTTTTACAAACATAGGAGATAGTTTGTATTATGTAGCCGCGATGTGGCTCGTATATAAGCTGAGTGGTAATCCTTTTTATTCTGGATTGGCTGGTTTTCTTACATTATTACCTTCTGCACTTCAATTTCTTACCGGGCCATTCGTTGATAGATGGTCAATAAAAAACACTCTCGTCATCACACAAGTTTTGCAATGCATTCTTATATTAATCATTCCTATTACACACTACTTCGATCTATTAACTGTTCAACTATTACTTATCATCATGCCCATCGTATCCTTTATCGAACAATTCACCTATCCCGCACAATCAAAAGCTTTACCACTTCTACTGCATAAAACACAATTATTAAAAGGAAATTCACTCTTTTCATTTGCATATCAAGGCATCGATTTAATTTGCACGACGCTTTCTGGCATATTAGTAGCACTACTTGGCGCTATCACTTTATACGTAATCGACTCCTTTACATTCGCGATTACTGCCCTTTTGTTCTTTTCATTGAAAATGCCACAGCAAGCAGAAACCAATACATCGCTATCAACTAAGCAATATTTCACTGATTTAAAAGAAGGTTTTTCGATCGTCTTCCGTTCATTAATGGGCGTATTCTTAATCGGTTCAGTAGTCGCTAATTTTTCAATTGGTATGACGATGGCGATACTCCCTTCTTTCGCTGATTCTTTAGGCGGCGTGAAATCATATGGCTTCTTCTTAGCTGCTATATCAGCAGGTAGTCTCATCGGTGCATTATTCAGTTCATGGGTTGGCAAACGTAATGTTGGCCGTGTCTCTATTATTGGCTTTGCGACTGGCGCTATCTTTTGGTTTCTCTCTACCATTGTACCGTTTCAATGGCTTTCTATTTTCTTATTCGGCCTAGCTTGGATTCCAATTGGTGCAACCAACATATTATTTGCGACAATTAGTCAAATTGTAATTCCAAACCAATATA
>NZ_JAKUFT010000141.1:0-5069 GCF_022663605.1 Bacillus cereus group sp. BfR-BA-01379 | reverse complement strand
GTTCCATCCAATTTAAGACCAACTGTATGCCAGTCACCTGCCGTGACCGCCACAATATCTCTCCAGCTATTTATATTACATTCTCTTTCTTTATTTCGGCCTACCGCTATTACGGTTCCATCCGGTTTAAGGCCAATCGTACGACGCCATCCTGCCGCAACCGATACAATATTATTCCAGTCGTTTACGCCGCATTGATCATGCTTATTCCATCCCACCGCTCCCACAGTATGATCACTTTTCAGAGCGATTGTATGAGCATTACCCGTGTTCGTCGCCATATGAACATTGCCAGCTGCGACTGCTTCAATATCACACCAACTGCTTACATTGCATTCTCCTTCTTTATTTCGCCCCACTGCCACAACTGTGCCATCCAATTTAAGCGCAACTGTATGACCACGACCTGCCGCTATCGTACCTTTAGGCCACCGTTTCACTTTTAATATCTCTTCGTAATTCATGTTTTACCTCCTTGCATATAAGCAACTGTATCCAAATAGATATTTTTATCTAATTTCATTATAAATGACCCGATTTTTTTTATAAATTTACAACTATAAAAGAAGCCTATTATTACTTCTTCAAAAAATAAAAACCTCCAGTTTCAATACTAGAGGTTCCTTTTTTATTTCTTCAATCGTTCAATAAAATCGTTCAATTTATCAAGTGATTTCATATTCTGATTACAAGCTACACCATCTTTGCAAATATAGTTTCCCTTTTTAACGAAAGTTCCTTGTACATCACCTTTAATTTCAACTAAAAACATTCCTACTTCTTCATGCCCATGACATAATGAACAAATGCTTTTTTTATTTAAACTTTGGAACGTACCTTGCAGACCAACAAACTTATTTTTATCATTTTTCGCTATAATAAATTTCCTGCTTGACCCTTTATCAATCCAGCTTAAATAAGATAATTCTTTCATATCCAGTTCTTCCATATCAGGAAGTTTTAACTTTTTCGCTTTAGGAAATAACTTTTTTAATGTTTGCGCTGTAACTTCCTGAAACGGAATGACATACGGATTTATTTTCATTAAAAATGATTCTGCATCTTCTCTATTTTGAACTGTTAATACCGTATCAATTAACTCTTTCTGTTCATCCGTTAAATTCTCAAATACATGTATTATCTTTTCAATCGCAAGTGATTTTAACGCTTGAATGACACCTCTATCATTTGCCGTTGCATGCCCATTTGCTAAAATATAAGCTTGTGATTTTATAAAATTGTATTGATCACTTCTAATAAAAGCTTCCATCTTTATCACTCCATACAAATTGTTGATCTAGTTTTATTGTATACAAAGATTCAGCTTTTTGATATGTAAAAGATAACTTAGAAACGAATATTACATACTTCGATTATGTTCTACCGCTTCATTTCCTGACAAAAGAAACCATCGTCTGTTTTCCATTCTGCATATAATACATCTTCAAATTTAGTAATCCCTTTTTGCTTTATTTGTTTATACAGCCATCCTTCATCAAAACCAGCTTCTCTCAAATTATCTTTCACTACTTTTCCGTCACTAATTAATGAAATCGGTAAGTATACAGGCTTATGTTTTAAACCTAAATCATTTATAGTGGGTGATTCGTATTTACTTTTCTTCAAAACGCTTATGTTCCCATTAGGTTCCAAAATCATATATTCAACTTCTCTGATTGAAAATATGTCTTTTTGTTGCCGAAGCATTTGTTGTAGTTGATTAATATCCAAATGATTTGAACTTAGTTGTTCCCGATCAATATATCCATTACGGATAATGATTGAAGGTGAGCCTTCAAAAAAACTTCTCGTCCCTCTAAATTTTTGTGTTATCACTTCTATTGAATAGATTAACACTACCCATACAAGTACTGCATATAAAATAGACCATATTTTTATTTTCGGATCATATATAGTATTTCCGACTAATTCTCCGAGAACAATGGCAGAAATAAAATCAAATGGTGTTAACTGAGATATTTGTGTCTTCCCTAATATTTTAGTAGCAATCAATAGCACAAAAAAACCAAAAAATAGTTCTATCGTTATTTGTCCTAAATGATTCATATACGCTCACCTTTCTGCTTTTCACTCAAATGTTCTATTTTCTATTTAGTAAAAAAACGGCATATTTTTCTATTATCTTTCCCGCTCATACGCAATATATCCAATAGATACAAAGCAAAAAGAGTCTAGTTCAAAATAATATTTGAACTAGACTCTTTTATCTTCATTTAGAATACACGATCTTTTTAATCGTTTCGCCGGAAAGAAAATGCTCCTCTGCAAGTTGATGAACAGAAATCCCACTTTTAAACGCTTCTTTAATCGCTTTATTTCTTTCATCTAGTTGTTTTCTTCCTCCAGATCGTGTACCCCATTTATAATGTTTCGTTTCCTGTTTTGGAATGTAAATTGTTTCACCTTGTATATACTTTTGAATTTCAATAATTAAACTTTCTGGTAAAACCGTCGCAGCTTTAACGTATTTCATTTCTGCTCGCCCCTTATTTTTTATAATTCATTTCAATAAGGTGCAAAGCCAAATATAAAAAATGATACGAGCTCATTTAGGCGATTGTATATTACTTGTCTACCTCACGCAAAGTATCGCCATTTCCATACTTGGCTTTGCATGAGACGTTGCAGTGTCCGGCAATTGAATTATAATCGCCATTTAAACACCTCCTAATATACCTTTTGCATTTTATTATATGATAAATTTCTTTCCCTTGCATCCACATCCTTTTTAACGCATGAAATTACTTAGTTTGATATAATACTTTTTAGTCCAATCCAAAAATATAGTGAGGTTGCTTTATGAACAAGAAAATAATCATTACAATCGTTACATTATTCATTATTACTGTAGCATTATTTGGAACATACAAATTGATGAACGCAAGAAGTTTTCAATTGTTTGGAGATTTAACAAACAGAGTAGAAACAAATGAAAAAGTGATTGCTTTAACTTTTGATGATGGCCCTACGAACAATGTAAAACAAATATTACCGCTACTAGATACATACAATGCAAAAGCTACATTCTTTTTAATCGGAAATGAATTAGAGAAAAACCTATCGTTAGGAGAAGATATCGTCCAATCTGGACACCAAATTGGAAACCATACATACTCTCATAACAGAATGGTTTTAAAAACACCTTCTTATATTAAAGAAGAAATAGAAAAAACGAATTCATTAATCCGCCAAACGGGATTTACAGACGCAATTGACTTTAGACCACCAAACGGAAAAAAGCTAATTAGCCTGCCCTATTATTTAAATAAAAATAATATTGAAACAATCACATGGGACCTTGAACCTGATACTTTTTATAAATCTGCCGCCGATAAAATTAAATATGTTAATAAAAATGTAAAACCAGGTTCTATCATTTTACTGCACTCTATGTATGATGATTCTAATGAAAATTTACAGACCATTGAAGGTATTTTAGATTCTTTATCTAAGAAGGGCTATCAGTTCGTAACGGTAAACGAACTGCAAAAAAGAGCAAAATAAAAAGGTAGCGTATCATAAAATGATACGCCACCTTTCTTTATTAAATAATGCCAAGTACATTTAAGAATACGATAATAATCGCAATTGGTGCGATAAAGCGAAGTAAGAATAGCCATAATACGAATAATTTATAGCCTTTATTTTTACTTACCCCAAGCTCTTTCATTAATACATCTTTCTTCATTTTTAAAGGAACGAAGATAGAAACTAATAAAACACCAAGTGGCATTAGTACGTTACTAACTGCATAATCCGCTAAATCAAAGACTGTCTTTCCAAAAATCTTCAGATCACTTAATATACCAAATGATAATGCTGATGGTACTCCAACAACGAAGATTAGTAATCCTACGATTAAAGCCATTTTTTCACGTTTCCCTTTACCTTTTGCAGTTAAAGATGCAACGCTAATTTCTAACATCGAAATTGCTGAAGTAATAGTCGCAAAGAAGAATAGTAATAAGAAAACGATGAAGAATAATTTGCCGAATGCCATTTTGCTGAAAATAGCTGGCAGTACGATAAATAATAGTCCTGGTCCTTGTGATGGTTCCATTCCAAATGCGAACACAACTGGGAAAATTGCAAGTCCTGCAAGTAATGTAATAACTAATGTTAAAGCAACGATAGAAAATGCTGAACGCGGTAAACTTTCTTCTTTCGGTAAGTAAGAGCTATACGTTACCATAACAGCTACACCGACAGATAGGGAGAAGAATGATTGCCCCATTGCGTATAAAATGACTTCTGATGTTACGTTTGAGAAATCAGGTTGTAAGAAGAAACGAACCCCTTCTCCAGCACCGTCTAATGTAAGTGCACGAACGATTAATACAAAGAATAAAACGAATAGTGCTGGCATGAAATATTTATTTACTTTTTCAACACCATTTTGTACACCTTTACTTACGATGAAAATAGTAATAAGGATGAATAATAGCTGTGATCCAACTGCTAAATACGGATTGGAAATGATTTCACCAAACGTAGCTTCGTATGCTCCATTCCCTTCCCATAGTCTACCTGTAATTGCATTCCATAAGTATAATAAAATCCAACCTCCTACAACACTGTAGAAAGAAAGTAATATGAAACAAGTTACAATTCCTAATTTCCCTAACCATGGCCATAGTGTTTTTGGTGCGATTTCTCTATATGCATCAACGGCCTCTTTTTGTGTACTTCTTCCGATTACGAATTCAGCTAATAATAGCGGTAAACCAATTAATAATGTGAAACCGATGAAAATAAGGAAGAACGCGCCGCCACCTCCAATTCCGGCCATATACGGGAATTTCCAAATCGCTCCTAGACCAATTGCTGAACCTGCTGCAGCTAATACGAAACCTAATTTCGATGTCCATTGCTGTGAATTCATTTATTAATCTCCTCTCTATCTCTTTTTCTTTGTTACAATTCGGTATTTATATTGTTCTATCCATACTCTTTTCTAATACGTTCACTTCCTCCCTACTAATAAAAAACGCCCCTACGTAAATACGTAGGGACGACAAAAATATCGCGGTACCACCCTAGTTATGAAG
>NZ_JAKUFT010000140.1:0-5132 GCF_022663605.1 Bacillus cereus group sp. BfR-BA-01379 | reverse complement strand
GTTGTTACAATCGTTTCTGCTTTAGCAGATGTTGTGAAAATCCCAAGACCAAAAACCGCTGCTGTTGCTATACCCATAAATTTTTTCATAATAGCCTCCATTGCATTTGTTTTCGTTGACCTCATTATAGCAACCATTATTTTCTTATTTGCGGAAAACACAAAACTACAAAGCATTCGTAACGGGTCATTAATATTCTGTAATAATTCCAGTAATATCCTAAAAGCGCTTTCTTACAGTTGTTAGGGGGAGTTAGAGCATATGATACATAAAAATGGGAGTATTTCAATTTCTAATCGGTTAATAATGTTTCTGTAACGTTACGGAAATGTTTCGTGAACGTTACAAAAATGGCGTGTTTTACTGTTGAAACAGGAAAGTAGTTATGTAAAAATAACTATTTTGGTTGTGGAGAAATATAAATGAGGTGAAAATCGATAAAATATCTCTATAATTGTTACAAAATAAGTCGAGGTATGGAAAAAATTACGCCTTGATTTTAGGGTTTCACATATTATTTTTGCAATAATAGGATTGTAGGATAGTGGTAATGCGAAATGAAAGTTGCAAGGATAAAAAGATAATCGCAACATGAAACATATATAATAGAAGAAACATGATTTAAAGGGACGATATTGTTATGAATTGGTTCGTGAATTCCTGTAGATTCATATTTTTAATAAAACGTTGATAAAATTGAATTATTCTTCAATAAAATAAAAAATAGTGGAGATTTGCTTCGAATTACAAATAATAGAATGATTATACGCTGTTTTTTAAAGAATTATAAACTAAATATAGAACAAAAGTTCGATTGGTGGTAAAATATTCATAAAGATATTTTGTAGTATTTTTTGGGAATTAGGTGCGTGGTTTAACATATACAAATAGTTATGAAAATGAGTATATATAGGAGGGAGATTAAATAAAGAAAATTTAGTAATGGTAAGTTGGAAAGTAGTTCAGTAAGAAATCATTATCCTGTTAAAGGTGATGGAGGATTTTGGAAATGACAAAAGAGGAAATCGTTAAGCTATTTATAAATACGATAGTAAAGATAGCCCCAGAGAAATTAGATGAATACATAGAAAAAATTAAAAGAAATAGCCATTCTTCTAAATAAATAGGCTATTTCTTCTCAGGTTTCGTATGATTTTTATTTAGCGCCTGAGCGATAGAAAGCATTTGTTCTAATGCTATATCTTTTTCATCTTTTGGTAACGGTTCTAGCCATTCCATGATTTCTTTAAACTTTTTATATTTGTGTGCATTTAAATCTATTTCTTTGCTTTCTCCATATAAGTAGTCAATAGTAACATTAAATCTTTTTGAAACTTTTTCTAATGTTTCTCGTCCAGGAAAGGCTTTCCCATTTTCAAATTTAGAAATAGTTCCTTTTGTTAAGCCAACCTCTTTCCCGAATTGTTCTTGGCTTAACTTACTATCTATTCTGATTTGTTTTAATCTATCTTTTATTTCCACTGTATATTGTCTCCCCTTTAAACGAGTTTCCAAAATAACTCTTATTTTCATTATAAAGTTTACTAATAGGAATCGTAAAGAGGAAAGGATTGATATAATATGGGGCTATTTAAAGAAATGTTGGATCCTTCAATTTGTGAAATACGTAATGTTGAAGAGAGGTAGTAATAATCTTTTAATAACATGAAAAAAATTTTAAACGAAAAGTTTCACTGTGTGAAACTCGAGGGGCATATGCCCTCATTAGAAAAGATGCTTTTATTTTAATGAGTAGATTTAATTGTATTCTCCAATAAATATAGAGCGATCTTTTAAAAGTAAGAAGGATTTTATACGAAAATAAATTATATTCTTGGGAGGTTTTTAATTTGGAACAACCAATTTTATTATCAATTATGGATAAAGAAACAGAAAAGAAAATACAAAAAGTAGTTATAAGTATTTTAAAGGAACATCGTGCATTAAAGGTTCGTTTTGGGGATGAGATTGGGCAACAGCAGGGAGGAATTAATTTGTTTCCTGAAATTTGTAATACTAAGCAGATTAATCAAATGAAGTATAGACAGGTTGAAAAAGCTTTAAAGTATAGCTTAGATGAGGACGAGAGAAACATTATTGAGATGAAGTATTTAAGCGATCAAAAATTAAGAGATGATTATATTTATAATGAATTGTTAATAAAGAAAGACTCTTATTATGAAAAGAAGAAGAATGCTCTTCGCTTAATTGCTACGGCTTTAGGGGTGATTTGAGCATCATAAGTAAAGGTTTACTATATCCGAATGGGAAAATAGTGAGATCTTTTCAATAGATTTACATAATCAATAAAGATAGTAGAAGGAGAAATTTCCGATGAAGAGAGGGATAATTAAGGGGAATTTATAAATATGGATGAATGATAATCTTAGTATCAGAAGGGGAAAACAAAATCCCTTCTGGTGAATAAGCGTTCCACCAGAATAGGACGCACTCGGGTTATCGTACAGTGATGCTTTCATAGGTCACCATGCACTTTGTTCGCGTAGATAACCAGCGGGGCCTTGGAGGTAAGAGTACTCCTGTGTGGTGTGTGTATTGCTCAACTTTGTAGATATTATCTGAGCTAAACATACAAATGAATATTTTTTATTTCATGTATGTTTAACCTCCTACATTTAAGTAAGTTTAGGAATGAGAAGATAGTATTTTTAAGGGTTGAATGAGTTTATATACTCTCAAACTTAATACATTTAAAGTAGCGAAATAGTTTTTGGTGTACTAGGTAAAAGAGTAGTACAAGGAGGTATGATAAAGGAAGAAAATATGTATACACTTCTCCTGAATTAACATACTTAGAAAAATATAGAATCTAGTAACTGTACAGGTGCAAAGCGTAGCCTAATTAAAAATTAATTAGTATGGAAAAGGTTATTACAGATAAAAACTATCCCTCCTATACAAATAAATCTTAGTGATTTAATAAAAAGCGAAGAGAGACATTTGTCTTTCTTTTTTATTTGAAAAAAGAGAAAGGAACGTGGCTCATATTGCTAGTTTAATAAAGATATTTGGAGCGACATTCGGAGCTTTTTGTGGGTATTTTTTTGGAGGGTTTGATGTTGCATTGAAAGTATTGGTAATAATAGCAGTTATTGATTATCTGTCTGGAATGATTGCAGCAGGGTATAGCGGAGAATTGAAAAGTAAAGTTGGCTTTAAGGGCATTGCTAAAAAGGTGATGTTATTTTTATTAATTGGAGTTGCAGCACAGCTAGATTCATTATTTGGTAGTAATAGTGGAATTCGAGAAGCAACAATCTTTTTCTTTATAGGAAATGAAGCATTATCAGTTTTAGAAAATGCTGGTCGTATAGGGATTAAGATTCCGAAAATATTAATCAGTGCTGTTGAAGCTTTAAATAATGAACAAAAACAAGAACATAAAAAGGAGAAATGAAGTAATGGGACACATTGTAGATATTTCAAAATGGAACGGTAATATAGATTGGAGTGTAGCGGCTCCACAGCTTGATTTAGTTATTGCTAGGGTGCAAGATGGCTCAAATTACGTAGATCCTATGTATAAAGAATACGTTCAAGCTATGAAAAGTTATAAAGTACCGTATGGAAATTACGCATTTTGCCGCTTTACGTCTGTTGCGGATGCTAAGAAAGAAGCGCAAGATTTTTGGGCGCGAGGTGACAAAGGTGCATTATTTTGGATTGCAGACGTTGAGGTTAAGACAATGGGTGATATGCAAAGTGGGACGCAAGCATTTATCGATGAATTACGCCGTTTAGGAGCAAAAAAAGTTGGTTTATACGTAGGGCATCATACTTATGAAGCGTTTGGTGCAGCAAATATTAAAGCTGATTTTACATGGATTCCACGTTATGGCGGGAATAAACCAGCTTATCCTTGTGATATTTGGCAGTATACTGAGACAGGAAATGTATCTGGTATTGGTAAATGTGATTTGAATTATTTAATTGGTAACAAGTCATTATCTTGGTTTCTTGATGGAAATGGTGATAACAATGGGCAACAAAGTCGACCGGTAGGTATTGGGATCGCTATCTCAAAATATCCTGTTGGATATGAGGTGAACTTAAATACAAATCCAACTGATTTTATATTTTCAGGTAATTCTATTAAAGATAAAAACCCATATTTAATTTATAAAGCTTGGTGGATCCCAGAATATATGATTAATTTCGGCGGGGATCAACAATGGGCAAAATTAGAGCATTTCGATGTTCAATGGTTTTATGCTTATTCAAAATATCCTTCTGGTTATCAAATTAGACATTACGATGGACCGAATGGAAAAGATACTGGTTTTGTCGATGGTGGCGAGCCGTATCGATTATTTGGGCGTCAAGATGGACATGTTGATATTGGTGGGAATCGTTGGATTCGTGAAGAACATGTAGTAATTAGATAATACAAAAGGCCAACTTATTTAAGTGGCCTTTTATAATTTTTATTAAAGATTATTTGAAATTAATAGGATCGTTACTTTATATAAATTAAGTAGAAGAAAAGGAAAGGTGATATATATGTTAAAACATAGTGTAATGATGGATGTATTAGCGAATGCGGATACGAAGGAAAATGTAGAAAAGTCATTTTATGCATATAATGAAGCTTCTTTTACATCAGTTAAATCAAATGGAGGCGTGGAATATCCGCCTCAAACAATTCTTATAAGGGAAAA
The DNA here is from genome assembly GCF_022663605.1 of Bacillus cereus group sp. BfR-BA-01379. Lineage (NCBI taxonomy): Bacteria > Bacillati > Bacillota > Bacilli > Caryophanales > Bacillaceae > Bacillus > Bacillus cereus group sp. BfR-BA-01379. The sequence continues at coordinate 453 of NZ_JAKUFT010000140.1, read as the reverse complement.
ACGAAACAATGGTTGGTGGAAAATTCAAACTTGGGAAGGCGAGAAGTGGATCAATTTAAATGGTGAGAAAAAGTATGTAGAGAAACCATTCTATACGTATAATGAGCCATCATTTGTGTCTGCAAAAGGAGGAGGAGGCCAATCCTTTTTAGCACAAGAGGTACCTGTTATCGATGGGACGACAAGTGGCTGGTTAAAAATTATTTCTTATGAAGGAGAAAAATGGATCAATCCAAACGGTGAGAAAAAGTATGTAGAAAAATCATTCTATACGTACAATGAGCCATCTTTCGTATCTCCAAAAGGAGGAGGAGGCCAAGTCTTTACAGCGCAAGAGGTACCTGTTATCGATGGTACAACAAGTGGCTGGTTAAAAATTATTTCTTACGAAGGAGAGAAATGGATTAATCCAAATGGTGAGAAAAAGTATGTAGAAAAATCATTCTATACGTA